>CAMBDN010000087.1 GCA_945865355.1 Legionella genomosp. 1 | reverse complement strand
ACAGCAACACATGCGCTGGTCAAGAGAAGGCTTGGATCCATTGCTACAATTACGAGCGGCTATTGGTTCTAATGATTGGGATAAAATCTGGAAAACTGCAGTTATGAATGCCATTTACGCCCAATAGTAGAACTTTTTATATTACACTTTCTTTGTTGATGCTGCAACGTCGTTTTCTTTTTTTTCAAAGAAAGGTGGGAAGCGAGAAAAATACCTTGAGGAACATTTGTCCTTTGAGCAGGAGTCGACTGCACCAAATTTTGAATCATAATGAAATTGCACCTAAGCGTTGAATCCGCCATTTTATGCTCGAATAATTGTCGAATAGCAGGCATCCATTCATCTAATGGAGTAATGTGCCCAATGGTTTCAAATAGCGACTTTAGATTACAGATAATATGACCCAATTAAACCCTTAATGTATTTATGAGCGTGGATGAGGGGTGGGTATTATAAAGCGCTCTAAACGCCCTTTTCATAAAAGGCTACATTCTGTCTAGAAGCCTTCTTTACCTTATACATGGCTTTATCTGCACGTTGAATAAGTTCTTCGGCTAAAAGACTATCCTCTGGGTATAACGCGCCGCCGATACTTAATCCTATTGGTATAGAGTGCCCCTCAATCGTTAATGTTAACTCTCTTGACCGCTTTAGAATTTTCGATGCGTTTTTTAAGGCTGCTTCTCTTGAAACAAGATGCGTCAATAAAATAACAAATTCATCGCCGCCAAAGCGTGAGACAACATCCGATTTACGAACGACTGATTGCAAAAAATGAGCTATTTCACATAAAAAAGTATCACCTACCAAATGCCCGTACCGATCATTGACCGACTTAAAATGATCGACGTCAATAAATAAAACAGCCATCGTCTGTGGGCATCTTGTTGTAGCCAGAATGAATTGATTTAATTTTTCCATAAAAAATCGTCGGTTGGGCAAATGCGTTAATGAATCATAAAAGGCATAATATTTAATTTGCTCCTCACTCTCTTTTCTTGAGGTAATATCAGAAAAAACAGCGACATGATATGTACCTTTAATCTGTGGATCAGTTAATAAAGAAATGTTAATCCACTCCGCAAAAAAATCACCAGACTTTCTACGATTCCATATTTCTCCTTCCCAAAATCCTTTTTCCTTCAAACTTGCCCAGAGTTTTTTATAAAATTCTTTATCTTGTCTTCCAGAACTAAGTACGCGAGGATTTTTACCACATACCTCATCAAAGGAGTAGCCCGTAATATTTGTATATCCTTTATTAATATAAATAATTTTATTATTCTCATCGGTGATGACCACAGCCTCACGAATTTCATTTAATGCAAAATAAACCACTTTAAATAATTTAGAAAGGCGCATTTTTCGACGCGAGTGATAAGCGACTATGAACGTAATCACAAAAAGCAAAAATACAATGAGTCCGCGCATCCAAATTTCATTCCTATTATTAGGAATGAAGCTTTGTAGCATCGACCCTGTATGAAAAAAAATGGCATGCAGTAACGATTCACCAACCCAATAAATCATCGCCAAGATCAAGCATACCCCTAGCGTTTTTGCATAATATAATAGCTCGTCTTTTTTGCTATCCACATTAGAGCTCTTTGCCATATCACTTACTTATTAGCATAGCACTCCGTTGACGTGATGTAATAGATGAACTGTTCTCGTCAAGTAAAAGTAGACACTTAATCAAAGAGTGATTTATTTCCTGTTGGAAGAAAGAAGACTCTACGACTTATGAAGGAAGCTGGTATTTTTGTGCGCTACAGAAACAAATATAAAGTAACGACCAATAGCAACCATTTATCGAGAACTCATTTTACTTATCAATCGATCTTTTTCAAGCCACTGTTGATTAAGCCACTCTCTAAATTCTAATTGCATGTTGGCATCTTCAAATAAAGTTGAGTTTAGAAATTGCGGTGGTATCGCTAGTTGACGAATATGGATCCTAATTAAGTTGATTCTTCGGCATAAAAAATTCCATAACGAATTGTGTTGATGAGGGTAAATAATTGTTACATCTAGAATGTGGCCAATTTTTTTATTCATCGCATCAATCACAAAACCTATTCCACCAGCTTTAGGTTTAAGTAAATGTTGATAAGGGGAATTCTGTAGTAATTTTTTTTGATGGGTGTATCGGGTACCCTCAACAAAACTCATTAACGTCGCAGGACTTTGCTTGAATAATTTGAGTGCTTTTTTTGTTGACTGCAAGTCCTTACCTTTTTTCTGCGGATTTTTGGCTAAATATTCTGGGGAATAACGTTTCATAAAAGGGCATCCCATTGCCCACCAAGAGAACCCTAGAAAGGGGATCCATTTGAGCTGATCTTTAATGAAAAATTTTAACACGGGAATTTTTCGATTTAATGTGCGTTGTAAAACGGCAATGTCTAACCAACTTTGGTGATTTGCAACCACTAAGTACCAATTGGCCTTGTCGAGATTTTCGAGCCCTGTGATTTCCCATTGTGCTGGGTGAAATTTATCGAGATATAGATTGTTAATATCAATCCAAAGTGTAGCAATTTGGTCAACTTTTTTTGTGCAATAAATTTTCAAATGTTGATTGGGTAACAATTTTAACAATCCTAGCAGTAGAATAGGAATAGAGCCTATAGCGGTGACTAAAATGAGGCCTAGCACGGCTAAAATAGCTTGTAGATGACCTACTGTTTTTTTAAAGATGCTCATCGATGTATTCCAGTTTTATTTCAAAGCGAAATTAAGATCATTGCGAAGATCGTCAACGTGCTCAATCCCAACGGATAAACGAATAAAGCCGTCTTCGATGCCTAGCATTTTTCGTGTTTCAGCAGGGATTGATGCATGCGTCATGATAGCTGGGTGTTCAATCAAACTCTCAACGCCGCCCAGGCTTTCGGCTAAGGTAAATAATTCACAGCGCGACAAAAAGCGCTTGGCGCCTTCGAGGCCTCCATCAACAACCATTGAGATCATTCCTCCAAAGGCATGCATTTGTTCTTTTGCTAATTGGTGTTGTGGGTGGCTTGGAAGACCTGGATAAATAACTTTAGTGATACGTGGATGTTTTTCTAGCCAAGTGGCAAGCGATTCTGCGTTCTCACAATGCCGCTGCATACGTAGGGACAGTGTTTTTAAGCTGCGTAATACCAAAAAACTATCGAATGGGCCTGCTACAGCGCCACAAGCGTTTTGTAAAAATGCGACGTCATCCAGCAAAGGTAATTTATCCGCAACGACCACAACGCCGTTAACGACATCAGAATGCCCATTTAAATATTTTGTCGCTGAATGTAGAACGATATCAAAACCTAGTTCAAGTGGTCTTTGTATCCAAGGGGTGGCAAATGTATTGTCCGCCACTGTGATAATGCCGTGCTGTTTGGCTAAGACTGCAATTTTGCGTAGATCAGCTAGTTTAAGCATGGGGTTAGAGGGTGTTTCTAACCAAATCATCCGGGTATTCGGTCGAATGGCTGCCGTAATGTTGTCAATATGACCCATGTCGATAAAAGAAAAGGATAGATTAGAGGTGCGGGTTTTCACTTTATCAAATAATCGAAACGTGCCGCCGTATAAGTCATCCATTGCAATCACGTGATCCCCTGCATTGAGAAGATCAACCACGGTATTGACTGCAGCCATCCCAGAGGCAAAAGCAAACCCACGTTTACCTGATTCAAGGCTAGCAATACAATCCTCATAAGCCGCTCGAGTTGGGTTTTTCGTTCGTGAGTACTCGTATCCTTGGTGTATTCCTGGTGATGTTTGTCGATAAGTAGAGGTTGCGTAGATAGGGGTCATGACAGCCCCAGTACTTGGATCTGGAACCTGGCCTGCGTGAATTGCGCGAGTGTCGAAGTGTTTATTATCCATGATTAGTATAGGTCCAGTTAGGGGGAGCTACTCAGCATGCACTCAATCAGATCGCTCTCGACGAGTTAAGGCTTTAATTTGAGCAGTTCCAGGTAGTCATGTATCCTCGGCTGTCATTCTAGTCATGGATATAAAGATAGGCAATATGCTAGATACGAAAATTATTTTCTATGCTTTGACTCTAACAAAGGATGGTTGTAACGTATTGATAGAAGAGCGATCTTTATTTTTTAAGGAAAACAAGTGTGTTTGTAGAGGTTAAAGCAGCATTATCTCGACCCATTACTCCTAAATTGATATGCGCCGTTTTATTATTATTGATCATAGGGCAGATCTTATCAGGAGTGATATCATTGTTTTCACTTGATAAAGCAGCTAGTGTTCGTCATGATCAGATTGTTGAATCAAAAAATCAGGTTAAACAAGAAACATTAAATAGCGGCATCAACAGCGCATTTTTTGGTGATTATGTGCCAAATAATCTAAATGACGCAGACGTTAAGCAATCAATGCTTGATCTTAAGGTTGTGGGTATTATGTTTGCAAATACAGAGGGCGATTCACACGTCATTATTCGCACGGCCGGTGGGCATGAACAAACATTTAGGGTTGGGGACTCCCTTCCAGGGGGTGTCGTCATCAAGCGCATTACTCCTGAAGGAGTGCTGATTGGTCGAAATGGTGCGTTAGAGAGTTTAAGTTTACCCAAAAATGCATTAATCTTCGAGCCAGCTGCTAAGCCGCTAGGGATCTCTAATTGAGGACTCGTTTTGATGCACTTTAGAATGGCCAGGTTAGTTTTGATTTGCACATTATTGCTTTTAAGTGGTTGTGTCACCGGCGGTTATAATTTGCGTGAAGGTATTAGAGATTTTCAAATTCAGAATTACCGTCAAGCTTTCATACGATTAAAACCAGAAGCGGATAAAGGGCAACGCGATGCGGAGTACGCGGTTGGCTATATGTATTATTATGGCCAGGGTGTCGTAGAGGATAGAAAGAAAGCCTGGTATTGGATCAGTTGTGCGGCTCGTGCAGGACAACCAGATGCAATGGAGGCGGCAAGGATTTTAGAGACTAAACGACCACCCAACGCAGATTATATGGGCTAAGGCCCGCTTTCAGTCCGGCTCTTCGCACGTATGCAGCGCAGTTAAGTTTCCCGCACAGGAACGCATGGCTTCCATTCGCTAAGCAGCCGCATTAAATACCAGAGTTCCCATGTAACAACCATAAATCAGTAACAGCAGGCCTCCATGCCAGCGCTCAATTTTACTTTTGTAGTGATAGTTTACTAATAACAGGACAAAGGTGATGGTAAACATGACAGGGATATCTCGCCACAAAATAGCATGACTGATGGCAGAAGGGTTAATGATCCCGGGAAATGCCATAACGATTAAAAGATTATACATATTTGAGCCCAGAATATTGCCGACAGCTATGTCATCATGTCCTTTGAGGGCTGCGACCATAGACGTTGCGATATTGGGTATACACGTTCCTATTGCAATGACCGTTAACCCCATGACCAGTTCATTGATCCCCCACCAGCGTGCGAGTTGTACGGCACTATCCACTAGAAAGTGAGCACTTAAAGGGAGAATAAATAAGCCAATGACCAGGCTCAGTAAATTGGCCCTAATGGGACGTTTAACGTTGATGGTTTGTTTAAACTCCCTAGACATTGCATCATTTTTTGAATGTCGCGCAAGAAATATAAAATACCCGATTAAGACGACGCAAGCGACTAAAAATAGACACCCATCCATTACTCCTAGGTAACCGTCAAGCATTAATGAGTAGGTGAACAGCATAATGAGGAAGAGTAATGGGTATTCGCGGCGAAGAATGGATGACTTCATCGTTAATGGCCGTAATAGGATAGTGAGACCAAGAACCAATCCAATGTTAGCGATATTTGCACCAATAGCATTACCAAGAGCAAGCTCAGAACGCCCCTCAAGAGCTGCGGTGACAGCAATCATTATTGTCGGTGCGGAGGTTCCAATAGCCACCAAGGTTAGACCGATAATAAGGGGCGAAATATGGTAATTACTTGCAATTCCAGAGGCGCCGGTAACTAAATGGTTGGCTGCCCATACTAGCGCAATGAAGCTAATGATTATTGTGATTAAAACCGCCATGCCATTTCTCTTATTAAGACGCGCGAAATATATAATCCTAGATCCAGCGGTTGAAGTCTACCCTAAAAGATACTCACGAGGGCGGGGATTTACGCGAAAAAAAGTAGTTAATGATGGTGCTCATCGGTTTCGCTAATCCTAAAGATGATGTTTCATTTAGTGTGAACCAACGTCCAGAGACTTTGACAAGAGAGTTGGTTGTTTGACTTGTTTGCATGCTGAGTGCTTTGATGCGTAAATGAAAATGACTAAATGAATGCTTCATCGACATTAATTCCTGTACGTTCTCAGTCTGTAGCATATAGGTTTCAGAGATGTAGGTTATTGGGCACTCGTTCATGTCTATGCTGGGTAAACACCAGAGCCCCCCCCATAATCCAGTTGGGGGACGCTTTTCCAAATAGATATATTGGGATCCCTCGTTGTACATCAGTAAAAATTGTTGTTGCTTGGTCGGTATTTTTTTTTGCGGGCTCGTGTTTGGGTAATTTGTTACTTCGTTAGATATATTTGCAAGACAAGTTGTTTGCAGTGGACATGCGGTGCAATTGGGATTTTTAGCCGTACAACAGGTGGCGCCAAGATCCATGATTGCCTGGGTATAATCAGCACAACGTTGGTGTGGCATACAATCGTTTGCTAATTGCCATAATTTTTTCAGAACAGCGGTTTGCTTTGGTAGGCCTGCGACTAAAAAATAGCGACTTAAAACGCGTTTAACATTGCCATCAAGAATGGCTGTTGGCTGATTAAATGCCAGCGAGGCAATGGCTGCGGCGGTTGACGGTCCTATCCCTGGGAGTTTTATTAGCTGTGGTAATTCATCCGGAAATATGCCGTGAAAATCGCTGTGGATGATGATGGCTGTTTTATGTAAATTACGCGCCCGACTGTAGTATCCAAGCCCCGACCAATTGGCTAGCACTTCATCTTCAGACGCTAATGCTAAGCTTTCCACATCTGGAAAACGGCTTAGAAACCTGTTGAAGTAGGGGATAACTGTTTTGACTTGGGTTTGCTGCAACATGATCTCTGATACCCAGACACAATAAGCGTTGCAGTTCTGTTGCCAGGGTAAATTTCGTCGCCCATGGATATTAAACCAATCTAGCAGGGGTTGAGTAAATTGTTGATGTAGAGTCATATTTTATGGAATCAAATTCTCAGTGGTCGTTAATAAACTTTCAAGGTGGTTTCTAATTTGCTTAACGGGTCTTTCAAGCGTATTTTTTAACAGATAGCTAGAAATTACGGGTCCCAACCCTTGCATATTGGGTAAAACTTGCGGTTTAGTAAGGGTTCCACAGATTCTAAGCGGGAAGCTACCACCGAGTTGTTGTTGAATTTTCTCTATTTCGAGATCGTTACTTGTTAATTTTGCTGACAAATTGAGGTCTTGAGATCCGTCAATTAAATTAACGGCTCCACTCCCTCTCAATTGCAATGTATCAGTTTGTAAGACCAAGTTATCAGTGATTAGCTGGGTATCTATTAAATGGTATTGAATGCTGAGCAATTGAAATTTGGTGACGCTTGGCTTAGGCGCTATCGTTGGGGCAAATGGCGTTCGCCCTTTTAAATCCAATAACGTTTTTCCTAACGACAGTTTAACAGGTAATTTCTCTTGACTCAGCAAGCCATGTAACTTGCTGATGGCCTCATCAGTGTATTTATTTAAGTCAACAAAATACAAAGCGCCATTTTTTATCGTTAAATTACCATTCCAACGCATGTTGTTTTTCCAAGCGTTATTTAATAGGTTGGTTGAGGCATGCACTGAAAAATCTAATTGCCCCTTTACGAGAGTTTTTGTAAAGAGGTCATTAAAAAATTGATTTGCATCGAGACCTGTAGCGGTTTGATTCATTGTTAATTTTTGCGATGGAAACTCGTATTTGATATCCCCTACCGATTTTCCAGAATAGAGAGAGATATTGAATGGATTAAGCGATATTACTTTTTGTTTTTTCTTTATGTTGGTGCTTATTTTAGCAATTTTGAAGTGGTTATACCGTAAATTCTGAATAACCAACTGCCCATCCATCGTGGCGAGATCTAATGCTACCATTGGTTGGGTAAATGTTGATGGTGTTAAATGAACACGGCCGTTGTAATTTAGGGTAGCCCTTGCTTTGTTATCTGCAATTGAGGCAATAAAGTTTCCTCTCAGCTGAAGTGAAAAGGAGTCGTTGCTTAAACCTAATTGTTTTGCGCCTATCTGCAATCCGGATAATTTTATTTTATTATTGGGTTGGTTGATAATAATTTCTCCGTGGGTCAATAACATGCTTCGTAGAGCAAATTGCGCGGATACTTTATTTGATTCAATCGGTTGTGGTGTTGTTGCTACGACAGGTATTTGACTAACTGTAAGATCGGTTTGGTTTTCTGGATGTATGTTAATTTTGATTCCGTCTATCAGTAATTCATTAAACACCAGCTGACCTCTCAGAAGTGGTGTCACCTGTAAATTAAATAGTAAATTATCAATAGACACCGCGTAATTGGTTTTATTTTCTGATTCACTGGCGTAGATGTTTGTGACTTTTATGCCTGGACGAGGGAATAAATGCCATGATATATCGCCAGCAATATGACTTTTTTGTGTGGTGAGTGTACTTAATTGTTTGTTAACGATATCTTTTAATGCAGCTGGTGTGACGCTTTTAGTAAGGGCAAAAATCCCACAGGTAGCCAGCGCAAGCAATACAACTAAAACAAATGTGATTTTTTTGATAAATGTCATATATGTAAAATAAAGATGCAAGATGACGAGGATATAGTTATATCTACGATAAATCAATTTTGATCATGAATAAAGGCGTGATTAAATGTGCAATTTTTATGCTGAAAAAGTCATGTGCACACTAGGTCACTCTTCGCTGTACTCTCGATGGCGTTGGGCGTTACATAAATAATCTAAATGTTCTATATTATTCAATATACCAATTAAATTTGTCATATTGCACTCTATTGGTGCATAATGATGTTCTTCAAAATAAGCCATCTAGGTTTACAAAATGTGTAAAAAACTATTTTTAATCTTTTGCATGAGTTGTTTGGTTGTTGTTTTTGGACAAGCTGCTCAATTAGACCAGTTGCTTCCTAATGAAAAGAATACGATTGAAATCTTTCAAAAAGCCTCACCAAAAGTAGTTTATGTTGATCGATTAACAACGGTAGTTCATCACTCCTCTAGACGTCA
>CAMBDN010000086.1 GCA_945865355.1 Legionella genomosp. 1 | reverse complement strand
GTCTGCACAAACACGCTGGAGAAAAATCAAGGGGTTTGCACTGCTAACGCTCGTTCTAAACAACGTTAAATTTGAAGATGGGGAAAAAGTGGTTGAACAGCTAGACAGGAACGCCGCCTAATGCTGTACACCACATTTGACAATAACTCATAAATTTCCAGCTTAAACAGTAAATTCATGGTTTGAATTTAACGCATTGATCGTCGGCTAATTTGTCAACAATAACAATTAAGGTTTTCCTTTGTCGCTCGAGGAAAACCCTAATTTATTGCACATCGATAAGCAGGTACGCTGAATGAGCGTATTAACTCATTTAGAGGAATGAAACATCATGAAAAGAATACCATTATTCTTAGCCGGTGTAAGTTTGGTTTTGGTTAGTTCAACACCATTTGCAGCTAAAACATCCCTACATCATTGGATTTGTACAACAAATGCAAGCAGCAGTGATTTGGCCGCCGATAAAGCAGCAGACAAGAAGTTGGCCGATCATGCGAGCAGTGCTTCTTCAGCCTTTGCAAACGCTGAAAAGAATTGCCGTGATTGTACAGAAATCACTTGTAAGGTTCAAAATTAAAAGCAGTTTGACGCTCAACTTTTAGTAGGAAAACTATCATGCTTGGAACAATTTTACTTGTTGTTTTAATACTTGTTTTATTAGGTGCCTTACCAACGTGGGGTCATAGTAGAGAATGGGGTTACGGACCATCAGGAATAATTGGGGCGATTTTAATTATTTATCTCGTATTAATTTTGATCGGTCGTGTGCCTTTAGGTTATTAAATTTAATGATAAGGAAATAAATGATGAAGAATATTAGAAACGTGATTGTTGCTGGATTTTTGATGATCACGGCTACTTCAAGTATGGCTGCGACAAAAACGGTAGTGGATTCAAGTTGGCTTTGTGCAACCAATGCTTCTACCAGTGCAGTAGCCACTGAAATAGCCGCTGATGAAAAAATGAAAAATACGTCAGCATCTGCTGCTGATGCGTTTGCTTTTGCAATGAGCAATTGTCGTGATTGCACAAAAATCACTTGTGAAGCACAAAATAACTAAATGATGGGATGATAAATTTTAAATCTCACACATTTAGTGTGAGATTTAAAGTCATTCTTTAAACAATGGAGTGTCTATCATGACTTACAGAAAGGTTGTAAAAGCGAGCGAAGTTATTGGCGTTGAAGTCAAAAATAAAGCCGGAGACAATCTAGGTAAAATCAACGAAGTTGTCATTAATAAAGGGCTTGGGAAAATTAGTTACTTGGTTTTAAATTTTGGTGGCCATTTGAGTTTTGGTAATAAATTTTTCGCTATTCCCTGGAAAGTGTTTGTTTACAATGAAGAGCAGGATTGCTTTATTCTGAATGTTGATAAAGAAAAATTAGAAAATGCGCCAGGATTCAATAAAGATAATTGGCCAAATTTTACAGCAACAGAAACCGCTGCTTCTATCGATAAACATTATCAATAATTTCAAATAATACTCAAATGATTAAAGGTGAAAACATGAATAAAGATATCTTCGAGGGTAAATGGGAAGAAATAAATGGAAAGATGAGGAAGTTTTGGGGAAGGTTAACCGATGATGATTTTCAGCAAATCAAAGGCAATCAACAAGAAATTTACGGCAAACTGCAAAAACATTATGGTTACACAAAAGATGAAGCTGAAAGTGCTGTAAAAGACTTTCAAAAAAAGTAGGTTTGTTTATATCTCTCCACGTCATCTCGAGCCTAGCAGGAGATCTCCTGAATGCTACTCAGCGTTATTCAGGAGGTCCTGCACGAGCTCTTCCAAGTAGCCTTACGTTTTTCGTAAGACCTAGAGATATTCCATTTGTGCCATTAACCCCTTGACATACATCATAAAAAACTGCGAAATTACCCCCTCGTTTTTGGTTCGAATTTCATTTCACGCCGATACCCTGAAAGACTCAGCTAATAAGTAATGGAATAATAAATTGAAAAAATGGATGGCTTTAAGCGCAGGTTTGCTGGGTGGAGCCGCTTGCTTTGCTGGTAGCATGGGTGCTACTGAATCGGATTTAATGCACGATGGTTTATTTCTGGGTCTTGGTGCAAGTTATAATTCTATCAATAAGGGTTTTGATCTTTAAACGGGGCGTTTGAAAAAGTAAGCATAGGCTGGGCTAAAGTACCTAATGGATATAAGAGGATAATGATGGGGCGTTTATCAAAAATATTGGGAACTCTTGCGTTGGTCTATGTTTCTAATGTTTCCTGCCTGCCTAGCAAGCAATTTTATGCGGCTATAGATGCGGGGATTTTTCAGGCTAACTTTGGTAGTCATTACTTAGACCAATCGGATGTGATACCTCAAAACATCAGTGAATCAGTACTGCAAAATGGTTATACCGGAGGAATAGCGCTTGGCTATAAGCAATGGGTTAACCCGCGTTATTATTTAGGGGGTGAAATTTCGGCTCATCTAAATAGTGATTCAGCTAAATACCAAAGTGGTGCGGCAACAGCGGCGTTTTCTGATACGCTACAATTACGCAATTATTATGATTTCACTTTAGTGTCAGGAATGATTAGTAAGAGCTCTTTTTCCCCGTATTTAAAACTAGGTCTCTCTTATGCGGTTATTTATGATAATTTGGTTTCACCAGTAGGGTATACGCCTCTAATAACCAGCTATCATACGAATAAAAACGCATTAGGTTTTGTAGCAGGCCTTGGTGTTACCCATCTTTTGAGCGAGAAAATTGCCCTATTCAGCGAGCTCAATTTTCATGATTATGGAACATTAAATTTTGATGATTTTCAAAATTTTACCGCAGACTATACGCATTCAGCACGGTTGTGCTCGTATGGTGTATCCATTGGTGCTGCATACACTTTTAACGCGTAACCAAGCCGGTATTGATGACTATGAATAAAATGCTATTGGGGATTCCACTCATTGGTATGATACATGTGCTTTATGCAGAGCAACCTTTCACAACGGCAGATGATTTAAGCCGCGCCGCTGCAAGTCATGTCGTGCCAACTGAACCCATTAACTATAATCAAACCCATCCACCTAAAACCTGTGAAACGCCGGCATCATTGTCATGTGTCTACGGGTTAACAGCCCAGGTTCCTGGTTGCCCTATTAAAGGTACCACCGCTGTTCCCACCGGTGGTTGGGGAGCCATTGCTGTCGTTGAAGCGTATCACTATGCTCACGCCGAGGTTGATTTGCAGGTTTTTTCGCAAGAATTTAATTTACCGTCTTGTACGACGGGAAATGGCTGTTTCTCTGTGATTCACCCCGGAACTAACACTCCACCAACGAATTCTGCAACTGACGATGAGCATGCGCTGGATATTGAATGGGCGCATGCAATGGCACCTAATGCAAAAATTATTATGGTTGAGGCTCAGAGTGAATCGATTCTCCATCACATGGAGGCGATTCAACTTGCTAGTGAGTCTGTAGCTGCTGCAGGGGGCGGCTTGGTATCTATCAGTTGGAGTGTTGCAGAATTTCCTGGTGAGTCTTTTTATGATGACTATTTTTTAACCCCTGGCGTCGTATATATTGCTAGTAGTGGTGATTATTCTGCACCTGCACGATATCCACGCACGTCACCGAATGTAATTTCAGCCGGTGGAACCAGTATTTTACGTGATGCTCAAGGTGCATTCATCGGTGAAACAGGATGGAACACTAATCCAAATTCGCCAATCGGCTTAAAATCAGGGGGTAGTGGTGGTCCTAGTTTATATGAGCCTAGACCTGCTTTTCAAAATTCAGTGATGAAAATAGTAGGCGGCGCACGAGGAACGCCCGATATTTCTTTTGATGCCGATCCGCAAACGGGCGTGTGTGTGTATTCTACATCGCATCCTGGTTGGTTCAAAGATGGCGGCACCAGTGTTGCGGCACCCGCATTAGCAGGAATTATTAACACAGCTAATCGTCGAGCGATGTCATCACAAGAGGAGCTCAGTTACATTTATAATCAAGCGATAAAAAATTATCATTCTTATTGGCATGATATTTTGAGTGGGAATAATGGTTATCCCGCTTTGGCTGGATATGATTTTGTAACGGGGCTTGGAAGTCCATTGGGGTATGCGGGAAAATAGCATATTGGATATCGCCGGCCTACCGTTTTTCAAGGGCTTATAAATACATGGCTTCCTGTGCCAATTAGCCTAAGAACCTTAGCCCGAACGCAGCGCAGCGTAATACGGATCAGTGCAATAATTTTTGTAACCCTTTAAGGGGTAGGGTTCTTAGGTTTTTCTGCGACTACGTCCTCATCTTGTACAACAGCGCTAGCTGCACTTGAGGCAGCAGCCATTGGTTTTCTTCTTACAAAATCAATCTGAAAGGGTAGTGGCGGGGCCGGTACGGCATCGCTTAATTCACTCAAGATGTCGACTTCAATCGATTCAGGATTATCATTCGTCATGATGGCATCAATGGCTTTATTAGCGTTGCCATAATCTGCGGCTGACATAGTGCCTATTGTAGGGTAAAAAATGTTGGTTCCCTCGGGCATATCCGGCGAAAAAAAATCTTTGGTGTGGTTGTAATCCCCAAGAATATAGAATGGCGTCGCAGGGGCTGTCGGATCAGATAATTGAATAGCAATCTCTTGTAACATGGGTAAACGGTTATGACCCGCATCACCTCCAGGATGATGAATAGAGCCAACAACAAATGTTTTGCCGGTATCGATCTCTTGAAATTTAGCAAAAATGTATGGCTTAGCATTATCGATGGCGTTTAGAACGGGGGCGGGGGCGAGGATTGTAAATCGGTTTTTATTGTAGATAATCACACAATGATCATTGGTTTGCGGATTGACCCGATGGCTCAACATATTGTATCGGGCGGGATCAAATAAACTGAACATGTCCGTTGGCTTTGTACATTCTTGTAGACATAAAAAATCAAGAGCACCTAATCGATGGGCTAATTTTTTATTGTCTTGTATTAATTTAAATCGATTGGCCCATCTTAACGCGCCTTTATCGTCTGTAATATGATAAGACACCTCGAGACTGTGTTTGATTGCTAACTCAATTTCATTCGCATGAGCGCATTCAGGTGCGTCTTTATTCGGGGATTCTAACCGTAGCGCTCGAATAAAGAGTTCTATAATATCAATTCTAGCCTTTTCGACCAGCTGTATTTGTTTTTGAATATTCAGTGGATCTACGGCCTTTATTAATCGACTATCTTGATTTTCTACTAAAATAAACGGTCTTAACATTTCAGCAGATATTTTGATGTCGCTTTTTTCTTTCTTTTTAGCCAGAAATTGTGTTAATTCAAGGAAAAAAAAGTTGAGGTTGTTATACTTTCCTTCGCAATATATATTTTCATCAGGGCACTCTCGTTTCACTACCTTGTTTAAATATTCCAAACCAGAAACTTGTGCAAAAACCCAATGCAAGTGTTGGTCTGCGAATAAATTCCAGCTCGCAAAATTAAGATTGCCCCCTTTTTTTCTGTGAATCACTGCAGAAATTGGTAAATGATCCGACGGTGCTTGCAGAAGTAGGCCAAAACGTTCGGTGCTGATACCCCGTCGAAATGAACTCGTTGTCAGTGTTCTTTTTAAAATCTGTTGAATTTTACGGATAGAAGAAGACAAATTTTTCACCTAATGATTGGTTATTAATGCGGTTTTAATGCAGGTGATTTGTTCAATTTAATGCCTAATCGATTCGCATTTTCGAGCAAATATTTTGCAACAAATGATTCGGTAAATTGCAGTCTTTGAACAAAATGCATGCCCTGTTTAAAACTTTAATAGGGAAAGTCTCTTGCTAGCATGACTTTATCCTCTTCCGTGACTTTTATGGTTTATTCTAGCATCGGTTTGGAAAAGCGACCACTGGTAGTTACATATACATTTTCCAAAATCACCAAAGATGGTCCAGTGCTTTTTTATAAACAAAGTATGCGGTTGTCCCTGAAAGGCGGTTCTTCCTTATGGCCTTGGTCCTAAAAAAGATTTAAAATGTGTTTTCAATTTTTAGTCCATTCCCCCCCCCCTCGAGCCCTACTAATGAATCAATGATGAATAATTTAGGAAATCACCATGCTTCAATTTTTTTCCAGAATAGATAGATCAACGTTTCAATTAGAAAATACGGTTTCTCAGTTGCAGCGACAAATAAAGGGTATCGATGGGCTTTATGCTGAAACTTATTATGTTCTAGAGGTTGGGCCTGATTTTACCAATCAACACGAGGACTTATTATTTAACCTATTAAATGCTCAAAGACATCCCTATCGCGCGCAACCCTCTATGATAGTATTACCTCGGCAAGGTACGATTTCACCCTGGTCTTCTAAGGCTACAGATATTTTAAAAATTTGCGGGCTCACCTCCGTTAAACGTATTGAACGAGGTACGGTCTATTATATAGACACTAAAACGAATTTAACCTTAGACGAATTAAATGTTGCGAAAAGCGATTTATACGATCGTATGACGGAAACGGTCTATTATCAATTTGAGCAAATAGCCAGTTTCTTTGATATCAAAGAGACGTCTCGCAGTGTCACTATCAATTTATTAGATGAAAAGCAGCTTGCTTTGGTAAAAGCAAATAAACAGTTAGGCTTAGCCCTAAGTAAAGATGAAATCAGCTATCTTACCGATCAATTCACAATTTTAAATCGCAACCCAAGCGATGTGGAATTAATGATGTTTGCGCAAGCGAATTCAGAACATTGTCGCCACAAAGTGTTTAATGCCACCTGGACGATTGATGGTGTGAAACAAGAGCGCAGTTTATTTCAGATGATTAAAAACACGTATTATCATCACCCAAATGCAATTTTATCGGCCTATTCTGACAATGCCGCCGTTTTAACAGGCCATCATGCTGCTCGATTTTTTCCTGATACTCAAACCCATACGTATTCATTTAATAACGAAGCAGCGCATATTGTGATCAAAGTAGAAACGCATAATCATCCCACAGCAATTGCTCCTCTGCCTGGCGCCGCCACGGGTTCTGGTGGTGAAATACGCGATGAAGGTGCAACGGGTTTAGGTGCAAAGCCTAAAGCCGGATTGTGTGGCTTTACCGTTTCTCATTTACGGATTCCTGCGTTCATTCAGGCTTGGGAGAAGGACTATGGCCGTCCTTCACACATGGCGTCTCCTTTGTGCATCATGATGGAAGGGCCCATTGGCTCCGCTATGTTTAACAATGAGTTCGGCCGTCCTAATCTATGCGGTTATTTTCGTACCTATGAGCAACAGATTGGAGACACTGTTTATGGTTATCACAAGCCCATTATGATCGCTGGGGGGATGGGTATTATCCGACCAATGCACGTGCATAAAAAATCAATTCCTCACGGTACATTGATTATTGTTCTGGGTGGTCCTGCAATGTTGATTGGTATGGGGGGTGGTGCTGCGTCGTCAATGAGTAGCGGTGAAAGCAATCAATCCTTGGATTTTTCTTCTGTGCAACGGCATAACCCGGAGATGGAGCGCCGTTGTCAGGAGGTCATTGATGGATGCTGGGCAATGGGTGATCATAATCCGATTATTTCGATTCACGATGTGGGGGCGGGTGGGCTCTCTAATGCGGTTCCTGAAATTATTCGTGACTGCGAACGGGGCGGGAAATTTTTTCTGCGAGATATTCAAGTGGCGGATCACGGTTTATCACCCATGGAAATTTGGTGTAATGAATCGCAAGAGCGTTATGTGGTTGCTATTGCTAAAGATCAGCTGAGTGTCTTTACGCAAATTGCAAAACGCGAACGCGCACCTTTTGCCGTCATTGGAGAGGCGACAGAAAAGCAAAACTTGGATTTGTATGATGCACAAACCGATAGTCATCCTATTGACTTGGAGATGAGCGTTTTATTTGGAAATGCTCCAAAACTTGAAAAAATTATAGAAAGGCAAACGTCGTTATCGTCAGGTGATTCGACAGATAATCGGGTTGGTTTAACCCAGTCTATTGGAAAGAAGGGATTAAGCGAGGCGATTGCACGCGTTCTTCAAAACCCTACTGTTGCCGACAAAAAATTTCTGATCACTATCGGCGATCGTTCGATCACGGGGATGGTCTGCCGTGATCAGCTCGTTGGGCCATGGCAGGTTGCTGTTGCTGATGTTGCCGTTACTGCGAATACCTTTCATGGTTATACGGGGGAGGCCATGGCGATGGGGGAGCGTCCACCGATTGCCGTGACGAATTCTGCCGCCGCTGCTCGTATGGCCGTGGGTGAAGCACTGACTAATATTTTTGCCAGTGATATTGAGCAATTGGGCGATATCAGTTTATCGGCTAATTGGATGGCGGCGGCAGACGCTAGGGGACAAGATATTGCTTTATTTGATGCAGTTAAGGCAATTGGCATGGCGCTGTGTCCTGAGTTAGGCATTGCCATTCCTGTTGGCAAAGATTCGCTCTCTATGCGTACTGTCTGGGAAGAAAACAATCATCATAAAGCGGTGGTTTCTCCTGTCTCACTGGTTATTTCTGCTTTTTCAAAACTTAGCGATGTGCGCAAAACGTTAACACCTCAATTACGAACAGATAAAGGTGAAACGGTTTTACTTTTAATTGATTTGGGAGCGGGTAAAGATCGTTTGGGGGCTTCTATTCTTGAGCAAGTCTATAGTCAAACAGGAGACGCTACACCTGATTGCGATGCGACATCGCTTAAGAATTTATTTTTGGCACTCAAAGCTTTACGTCAACGCGATTTAATTCATGCATATCATGATCGCTCCGATGGCGGATTATTTGTCACGCTGTGTGAAATGGCTTTTGCGGGTCATACTGGGCTAGATATTTATGTGTCTGAGCAACAGGTCATCGAGCCATTGTTTGCCGAGGAGTTAGGCGTTGTCATTCAAGTATCAAAAAATGAACTAGACATCGTGCGGGCTATTTTCGATCAGCATCAATTGGAAATTAAATTAGTCGCTCGTTTGAATGATGCTGATGCGATCGTAATTTTTAATTCTCTTCCTGAATCGGCGGAAAAAGAAATAGTGTTTCGCGAGAAACGCTCAACCCTTCAAGCGCTCTGGTCAGAAACCTCCTACAAAATTCAATCTCTGCGCGATAATCCAGATTGTGCGCGGCAAGAGTTTGAAGCCATTGAGCAAATCGATAAAGGTCTAAGTGCTCATTTGAGTTTTGATCTCAATGAAGATGTTGCCGCCCCTTATATTAACCAAGGTGCACGCCCTCGTATTGCTATTTTACGTGAGCAAGGGGTAAACGGACAAAACGAAATGGCAGCCGCTTTTGATCGGGCGGGTTTC
>CAMBDN010000085.1 GCA_945865355.1 Legionella genomosp. 1 | reverse complement strand
ATCACTGGCATTTTTGAACCAAACGCCAACGTCTTTTCCAGGTTCTTTTACAGTAAATATACTGAGCATGACTGGGTCAGTGAGAATAGCTCGCATTAAATAAATTTCTGTACTATTGGCGGCAGAAACAGAGGCCGGCTGTTTAACTTGCAAAGAAGTAATGTATTCAAAAATACGATTATCAGGATCATCAATGTGGAACTGCTTGAGTAATACCTTAGCCAAATTTGCGGGGGTTTTATCTCCCGTTGCGCCTATTGCTTGAGTAACCACTTCTAGAGGATTAATTTCAGCGGAATCAAGAGCAACCTTTTCACCAGAAGTATAATTTACATCAGTCGTTGCACTGTCTTGGGTGGCGTCTAGCTCATCAAATATTGAAACCGTTTCTATTGAACGAATTTGATTTAGTAAGGAAATACACTCCATGAGCTCTTTTTGTTGCAAAGGTTCATTGCTGAGTTTAAGCAGCAAATCTAAGAAAATTTTGGATTGACACTCCATGGAGTTGCGAACGCTTGGAGCTTGTACAAGGACTTCTCGATTTTCTATTATTCTTTGATATAAAGCGAGTCTTTGCTTTAAATCTGCCTTCGCATCTTGTAGCGATTTTAATCGAGGACTTTGCTCACCCATCGCCGTCTCAGGGTCAGATACTATACGGTAGCGTTGAAAGTCATCTTTTACAGCACGACCACCAAGAATATTCCATAGTGATGAAGACATATCAGCTGTATTTGTTTCAAGAGCTGATTTTGGCACGATAAAACGAACCAGTTTACCCCCAGTCTTGTAGAGCGCAACCAACGGTAATAGCGTTGTTTTACCAAATCCCATCCTTGCTTGGGCCGAATCAATTTTGTCAGGATTAAACGCATCATCAAGCAGTAGACCACGGAAGATGCTGACTTGACGCGCATTACATCGATGACCAAATTCAGATTCAAACAACAGAAATGCCCTTTGCATTTTTCTTTCTTGCTCAATTAATTTAGCATCTGTTGCCGTTGTATCCAACACAATTTCAGAATCAAGTAATCGGTCAAGTGGGTAGTTTCTTTTGATATGCAACATAGAAACTGCTTTTGAATCTTGCCCGCTTTTAAACGTATTTTGTACATCATTTAAATGATCCAACTCCGTTTTGTAATACAAAAACCGAGTCATACCATTATTCAGGGCGATCTCAACCTGCTTAAGATCGGTTCCCTCAGGAAATCTAGAAAGAATCCTACTGTAATCATTTAAGAGAAACGCCGCATTGAGCTCAGCATAAGTAATTGTTGGCTTTGAGTCTGCTAAAATAGAGTCAAGTTTATCTTTAGCCTGTAAATGCTCAATATTGCATCTTTCTTGCGCCTCAGTAACTTTTTGAATTAATTCAACCCTAGCCCCCTCTCTTATAGAATAGGTTCCACCACTAACAGCCGTTTGGTATAAAAATGTCTCCAATCTTTCAGAAACAGCCCTTATTTCGCTTGGAGCAAAGCCAATCTCTGCGAGGTAACTTGCAATTTTTGGAGAAGAATAAAATTCACTAGGGTGCATCGCTACTTGGAATTTATCCATGTCCTTCACAGGACTTATCCAGCCTTCTTTTTGCATCATTTCAAAGAGTGCTGAAACATTTTCTTTAGTTAGTCCACCGATTCCTGCATGGGCTGCGTTTACGCTGAACAGTTTTTCTAGGGTATGCGCATTGAATAGACCGTAATTTTCATAATAATAACCATCTTCTTGCGCCTGAACGGACTCGCCTGCACCTTCTAAAGCACGTAAACGTTTTTCAAGCTCCACTTGTTCCTTGTCAATTAGTGCATTTGGATCACCATACAGTGTGAATTCAACCAATGATCTTCCTGCTATTGATTCAATAGGCATGTCTGTTGTTTTTGCATTAATACTGATAGGTTTTATCTCACCAGTGACCACCGTCACTATTGGTTTTGAAAATAATCGTTGTAGTTCCGCATCGGACTTAAACTCAGATTGTAATGAACGCCAAAGCTCAGAAAAATTCTCTAATGGAAGTTTTCCTGATAAGGTTTCAAACTGTTTTACCTCCTCGGCAAACTCTATTAATAATTTGCTATATGCTTTTGTATCCCATCCACCTAGCCTACCTGCAACAGTTGCTGCTCTTTCTAATAAATGATGTTGGAGTTCGGTCCCAATGAGCATAATCAGTGCGACCCTATCTTCCATTGCTTTAGCAGGCTTCTCTTTATATTGTGTTTTAAGATGGCTTAGCTCTTCTAGCTCAATGGATTTCAATGGTGATTTAGGGACATTTGCACCCAACAATTTGGTTAAAAATGCTGTTTTTTCTGGTATTAACCCAACATGAAGAATGCTTTGAAAATCTTTGGCTTGTATTGCTCCACCTATTCCACTGTATATCCGCAGGTGGCTAGCAGCAGCATAAGCTCTTTGCAATAATTTCTTTTCTTGCAAATAGACTTCTTTGGCTTGTTCATAATGAGAAGCAAGTTGAGCCTTATCTTTTCCACCGTCTTTAAAACTAACATAGGCTTGTTCCATTACGCCTCTTAATCGACGACATTTCTCTTCTAGAGAAGTAATTTGTGCAGAGCTGGGAGCAAAAATAAAGTATTCTGGGGAAGTAATATTGTTAATTCTGGATTCACAATCATGAATTTTCTTCTCAATTTTGCTTCTAGCTTGTTTACTTATTAGATCAGAGTTCGTTATCGAAATAGGCTGTCCTTGTAATTCGCTTATTTGCGCGCGCAGTGTATCTACCTCCTTGATTTCTGAGCGAGATAACTCTTTTTCAGTGTATGCACTGCCTTGTGCAGTTATTGTAAGATGTTTTTTTGACGCACCTTCTATAAGACTATCAGCAAGAAGGTATTTACCCGTTGCACCATCACGACTAACATAGGTTGAAATGGCGGGAATATAAACAGTGTTCACATCGACAATTATCAATTCATCATGTGGGAAAACTTTAGATATATCCTTAATCATTGGTGAAACAGCAGCACTACTTAAGTTTATTGAAATTTTGCTCCCTTGATGGTCCAGTAGATCACCACTCCATTGTCCATTCAGATGTGATAATTTCAAAATGGGTTTAAAATCGGACGTATAAGCATGTATCGCTCCCTTCGAGTCTATAAAAAAGTGTTCTGCATTAAGCCTTCTTTTTAATGACATTGGAACAGAGCTCATCTTATCTGGTGGTATATACTGAAGCATCTCAGCACCACCCGCTAAAGTCCTCAACTCTCTTTGAATGATAAGACTTCCATCACCAAGAGGCGTAATAGAGACTTTTACTCCCTCTCCTTCCATATAAACATATCCACCACCCTGAGGTTTAAATGGAAGACTATTGATGCCTAATTCTTGTAATGCAATATGCGATTGAATATAAGCCGGCATCACTCCTAATTTATTATTACCAACATAAATAACGCCGTGAACCACATCTAGGCTTTTATGGTTGCCAAGCGAAATAAAACCAGGAATATCGGATGAAGCGATTGAAGTGGCCATGATGCCTGGGCCATCAAATTTTTGCTCACGTATATACTCCCCAAGAACGTTATTGAATATTGACGCGCTTGGACTACCACTTAAATGACAGGAAAACTGAACCAGGTTATCTTGCAACTTATTGGTATTAAATTGAACCAAAGACATTTCTCTAGTGTATTCAAAATTTTTGCTAAGGCTAGTGAGCACATCCTTAGATGCCTGATCAAGAAGTAATTGGTATGCCAACTTAGCACAAATTAATTTTGAATAAAGCGTATCTAACACAGAAGGATCTACTGATTTATTTTTTAGAGCATGTTCAATTTGTAGAGAAAGCAGATTCATTTCTTTAGCAAACCCCAATAATCTATCAACACCGTCTAAATTTGATGGGTTTGTTAAAGATGCAATAAACCGTGACGTTGGGACTCCGCCATATTGGTCAGCCTCCGCACCAATACTTTCTTGAAAGAATTGGGGGTCAATATTGGAGCACCTGATTAAAACTTCATCGATAAATACCTCATGTGGTGTTTTAAGTGTGCAAGGATCACCCACATCATCAAACTTTATGCTGCGTATAAAATTCACAAGCTCACGTTTTTCAGCAGGTGTAGCGTGTTGAAACGCATCCAAAAGAGCTCTGGTAAAAAGCTCTCTACCTTGCGTACTATTGATTCCATCTGTGGAAAAAAGAACGGCTGGTTTCGCATAATAGCTCATAAATTGATGAGCTAGCAGAGCATCACCATTGCGCATGGCCAAGCGATCAGCTAATTTCCGTAATTGGTCATTGACCCCTTTTTCCTTGCCATAAGATGATAAAGCAATTTGTAGTCCTTTTTGTCCTTCATTCAAGCCCTCTAGACTAACTGGTGATTCGTGTAAAACATTATCCACTTCTTTCATTAAAATCATATCTAGAGGTTCTGTCCCATCAGGCGATAATGTAGCAATTTTTGCAGACAGGGCATCATCAGTAGGTATGATTAATTTTTCCCATTGTTTGATAGTTGAGTAAAACTTTGGATTGACCTTTACCTCACTAACGGACATCAGAGACAGATTCAATTTTATTAAGGTCGATAAAATTTGAATCCTTTCGTTGTTTTCTAATTTCACGAATGCATCTTTAATTAAACCTGCGTCATCTCTATAGCGATCAATAATTGTATTAGCTAGCTCTGTCACCAACTCTTGTGGTGGTGGAAAGGGCAAAGCGAATATCTTAGCAGCTGTTGAGTGACAAAACTCCGTAATGCGCTCGGCCTTATTCTCCAAATCACGATGTGCTTTTAACTTATGCAAATAACTGGATGCATCCCTATAATATTGCTCTGTAGATCCACCAGTGGGCTCGGGTATTGGATTGGTTCGCAAGAACTTTAAGGTGTTGCCATCAAATGCTTCTCTTGCTGATTGTGACAAAAAACTTACATCTGAGGTTACCAAACCTCTAGCTGCTGTAGGAGGAGCATGCTTTGCAGTTAAATCTTTCCCCTCTAGCTTGATTGGCGCAAGAATAGGGGCGCCTACGGTTGGATGAGGCAGAGTAGCTCCCATTGATGCTTTAAAGCGTGTTGAGATAAGCTCCATCCTACTTTTTTGCTGAGCTCTAGCAGCGAGCATATCTTCTTCGCTGATTGGCTTCCAACCCATTTCGTCGAGCTGCTCCTGGGTAAGGTCTATTGGGTATCCTGCTTCTTCGAGTGCAGCATATTTAATATTTGCTTTTTGTTCCAAGAATTGATGGAAAGCCTGGCGAACTCCAACGGCTGGGTCTGCCTTATTTTTATTTTGAATACGATAGAGCTGTTCTGGAGCTTCATGTTTTAACCATATTGCAAACATTTCTCGAACCCATTCGTTTCTAATTTCTTGCGGAATAGGCTCTCTACCTATGTCTTGTGAATACTGATTAATCCTCTTATATTCATCATTTGCACTTTCAAGAGAGTCAAGAGTACTTGCATCAGAAATACGGCTCATTAAGATAACTTTTTGATCTACTATCGCTTGAGCCCCTGCTTTTAGCCGTTGATTTAAGCTTTGGATTTCTTGAAATACGGAGCCTTCACGGAAACTATTTCTACCTTGCTTGACAAAATCAGCCCTCTCTGTAGCAGATTGAATATTCATACCTCTATTTCTGTCTTTTTCTGTTCCCATTCTTCCAAAAGATAGATCATCTAAAATTCTATACTCTGCATTCGTTTGTAAATGATTATTGATTACTCTTTGCCGGTATTGATTAACTTGTTCAACGCGATCATTTATACCTCTTTCAACTTCAATTTCTTCAAAAGTATGTATCACACCGACTAGAGTATTCTCCACTTCTTCAGCTTCGCATTGGGTTTTTGCAAATGCATGGCTTACTGAATTAATCGTTTGTAACTCAACATCATCCGTTTTTAATTTTGCTAATAGGATCCGGGCCTGAGCAACTTTATAATTTGGAGATCCTTCTGTCTCTCCACGAATCTCTTGAATTCTCGTCGAAACAGAAATTCTTAATGACTGCAATTGTTTATACTCTTCCTGGAGCAACTGTTGGCGTAACTGCAAGTTTTTTAATTTTACAGAGCTTTTTCCCTTGCCAATATTTGCTAATTCAGCCTCAATTTCTTGATTAATTGTCGTATTATTTTCTTGGCATACCACAAGCATCCGGTCTAATCTACTCTGACCAGCAGTCAGTCTCACGATGGCCGTTTTTATTGACGTGTCAATTTTATCTATATTTTCTTCGATTTTCTGTTCGAATGCTTTGCGTTGCACAGGAAATACTGCTTTAGCATATCTCTTTTCTATTTCCGGTGAAGTATTACGTAAATAATCCAAAAGACCCATGACGTTAGGATTGGTTAATGCAGATTTGTTTTCTACCACAAGTTTAAAAAAAGTTTCTTTATCAATTTCTCTTCGTATACCACCAATATTTATTTCTATTTTTATTTGATCACCTCTTGAAAAACCTTTGGTAAAAGTAACAATATTTGCATTTTCTAGATCAGTTAACGTTACAGCTTTTGATGCCTGTCGATAAGTGGCGTGAGATAAACGTTCGCTTGACGAATTGATATCCCGAGCATTAACACTGAGTTTTTTAATTTGATGATTGATTAACTGAATGACCGCTTTCCATGCTTGAGCTGTGGCGTAGTCAGATATTTGCCTTAACGCCTCTTTATCAATTTTTCCATCAGCATCTGTTTTGAAGGGCATGACGCCAGAGTTCCAATTAAATACTGGCGCTTCACTGTATACCTCGGGTGAAAAAACGGCTTCAATCTCTGACTGTTTATTACTAGCTTTTAAATATAGATAATATGCTTTTGCATGGCTTGCAAGTTTATCATCGATGTGTTTTATGGCTAATTTATTATCATCCGTATCAACTCCAGCAAGTTTTTCTCTGGTATCAAGTAATGCTTGAAAATAGCCCTGATAATATTCAGGCGTAGGTGCCTCCTTTATCTCGCATAAGCGCATGGATACATCGTGTAACTCTGTTGGTGAAAGATATTCGGGCTCAATACTTTGTAGCATTTTAACATATCGCATATTAACAAATCCGGTCTCTTCTTCACCAGCGCTTTCTCTTGCTCCTCCACATACATCGTTAAGTATACCCATTTTTTGCTCGAGCATGTTCGCCAGTCTAACCTTCTTATATAATGGAGATCCCAGCTCATATAACTCACAAGATTGCGCTTTTTTTGCAAAACAGTTTTGTGTATTTTGTGGGCGTTGTAACAAGTCTTCAAATTTTGCCGGGGCATCAGGTGAAGCCAGAGAACCAAACTTGTCCATGTAGTGTTGGTATTTTAGAGATGTTTGTCGTAGTGCGTTCAACCTTGCGAACCATCCCATATAGCTTCGTTCGCTCCTAGAGGTATGAGCAACCTTGAGTTCCAAATTTGTTTCAGCCCAACCGACCATTGACCTGGTGCGAATCAAATAGCTTAAATAGTCTCTTCCTTGTGAAGAAATTAATCGATCGCCTGGCACAGAAAAACTATATGCATTCCTTCTCTTTGCTTCATTACCCAAGCTAAATAGTTTTATCAAACCCAAGCCGGCAAAACTATTCTTGAGAGAGGTATTTTCTAAAGCCCCTGATGAGTCATATGTTGATAGTTTAAACTCATCTCCTATCCTTTTTATGACCAACTGCATCGCATGGCCTTCTAAACCTGTATCCAGATATAATGATTCACCATCTTTTAGTTTGGTACATTCTAGTTGTAGTCGTTTACTTGCTAGTGTAAGTTGATCTTCAAATTCTTGTTGTTTTTCATCAAAACCTTCATCTATTTTTGAATAATTTCCATGCTCATCTTTTTGATACCCCCCCCAAGAGTTACCAACCGGTTCGATAATGTGACTTAGATCCCTAGATCTTTCCATATTTTCACGATACAGGTTAATTTGTGCCATTTCTTGTTCTGATAAATGCAATCCATATTGATCAGACCCCCCCCTGTGTCTGCAATCTATGCAAACAAATCGGCCTCACGTGCTGTAATAATGGCAGAATGCCCTCCTGTACCAAAGATATGCTCACTATTTAACACATAACCGGCTGGCTCAACTGACGTTACACTTCTAACGGCATCATGTACCCTCTTAATCGTGTTATCACTATCATCCGGTGTAGCAAGGGAATCAACAACCGAAAATAATCCTCGATGATGTTTGTTTTTGGTTCCTGATACCATCTGACCTGCGAGCACCATTCCGAAACGAGCCCTCATGGATTGTTTAACAAGCTCCTTGCTACGATTCTCTTCGGCATCGCCTTTTTTTATCCCAGTAACATCAGCGATTCTGAATGCTCCTTTTATGCGCAACTTATCCACTTCCTCTTCTTCTTTTTCTGATAACTTCACTTCATAAGGCGTGGTATTGCCTGCAGATGCTTTTTTTGAAAATAAAGAAGCGACTGAGCTACCTATAAAAGAAAAAAAGTTTTTTACAGCGGTCCAAGCTCGAGAATACCAAGGATTGGGTACCTCAATAGGTTCTAAAACGTGAGTTTCAACTGGCGCTCGGCTACGAATCTCTAAATTAACATGGTTGATACCCTTGGTGATGTTTTGCCATAAACGACTCTCCCATTGAAGACTCAACTCCAATTGAGAATGCAGATGCTGTTTTCTCCATCCCTTTTTATAGGTATCTTTCGAATCGTCCGGGCGCTCCTGGGTACTTCTTCTTGTTTTTTCATCCTCTAAAGCACGTTGTAGAACCTCTCCTTGTTCATCTAGACTCTTAGCCAGCAATTTGCGCTCAAGAATAAATAACTCGTCGTCTGTTGCTCTTTCCAAAAAGAGCTTTCTTGCCTCTTCGTCAGCAAGACTTGAAACAATTTTTGTTGTAATACCGTCAAGCATCACTTTCAGTTGCTCACTGACAGTTATATTTTGTTGAATTGATCCAGATATGGCCGGACTTCTTTCAGCACTTACGTCGATTTTATTTTCACGAGTCGTTAATATCTCTTTTATCTCTTTTCTACGATCTGAGTCTTTTATTTTAGGCAAGACCTCTGCCCGTAAAATTCTAATCTGATCGAGACTTAAGGTTTCTGCCACAGATTCAATTTGCTGCTGACTTATACTGATAAATAGATTTGCAATTTCTGCAGCATATTTTGCCATTTATAACTCCTCAAGGTGTTATATCTTGCTCATCTTTTTCTAACATCTTTACCTCAACACATCGGATGATTTACAAAGATACAGTGTTATTTTTATAATCAACAAAAACTTAAAAA
>CAMBDN010000084.1 GCA_945865355.1 Legionella genomosp. 1 | reverse complement strand
TGCTGGCGGACAATCTGGCTTCGTTGCTTTGTCGCTGCGCCATGGCCGATGATCCTGATTCTGCGGATGATCAACCCGACAAGCGTCAATGCAACAGGGGTTATGCTGCTGCAGCCATTTTGCGCATACTGCCCAGTGTGTTGTTGTTGGTCGGCCATGCTCTTGCCGCCATCAGCTTGACCTGTTGCGAAGAACAACTTGTCGCATCATCGCTGGTCGTTCTACTCCCCGGCCAAAAAACAACGGAAAACCTCATGCACGGTCTGCCTACAAGTGAGCGCATGGCTTAAGTTCGGTGCATTGGGTTGTAGGGAAGTTTTTTGATGATAAAGTCGGTCATGTTCGATCTCAACTTCAGGGTGAGCAACGTTTTACACCTAAATCATTGATTTTTAGAGATAAATATTAGAATATTATCTTTTTTGCCACGGATTCAGGTATAGCTCTCAAGAGGATTCTCAAATGCCAAGTGCTTCACAGCTTTTCCAAAATAACAGTTTCTCTTTAAGATTTAACATTCCTGCCGTTTTACTAGCTTGCGTTGTCATATCTTACGGCTATTTTGGCGCGCTTGGCAACCTCACATTATTGATTCAAATCCCTTTAACTTTAATTTTAATGTCACTGATAGCGTACCTAGTCAACAACTGGGTGAGTGAAAGGAACGCGCACATCAAGGAATTAAGATTTTCAAAAATCGATGTTCAAGGAATATTAATAATCACAACCTTCTGGCTCATCATTTTATTGCCCAGACTCAATGAACAAATTACTGGTGACCAGCTATTTTATTCAATGTATTCTCAATCCCATGCAATTTATCTTTCCGAAAAACTTGGGGGAAAGTTTAATTTCATCAAGAATCTTGAGTTCAGCACCTTGTTGCAATTAATAAATATATTAATAATTATTGCGGCAGCATTAACCATTCGCTACATTAATTCTATTAAATCCAATAAACCATTAACCATTGCATTAATATTGCTTTTATTTCTTGCTTTTCGAATTATCGTTATTAAAGCGGGGGGAGGAAACTCACCTCACCCACCCTTGCAATTAGTTCCGCTATTCGTTTCAAGTAGCATATTTGGCTATAGTGATTTTTCCTTTAGACTCCCCCAACTGCTGGGGTTAATACTCATTTCTTACTACATATTCCGAAACGCGATACAAGTCGTTACACCCTTTAATTCAATATTGATTGCACTAGCTGCGCCAGCGATACCATTACTGCTTCACGTCACTACCTTAGTGGAGGGATCTATTTGGACAACATTAGCCTGGTCAATTGCATTACTAACCATCGTCACAAGAAAAAAATACAACAATACCGACTGGACGCTCCTATTTAGCCTTATCTCAATTGCTACTCTTATGCGGCAATCCGCATTCATCGCAGCAATACCTTTGGTAATAATCTACATTTACTCTGAAAGAGAAAAAAGAACATTTACAGCACGAAAATTAATAACTGTTCTTTCACCAACTTTTATCTTCTTACCATTTCTTCTTAAGAGCATACTACTTGGCACCCCTGCGACCTACCAAGGAATCGAAGCCGATTATATCCCCAACCACGCTTCAACAATATGGAGAGTGTACTACGCATTCAGCGAGGGCATTGCACAATGGGTCATACTTAGTACGGTTTCTATTCCGTGGTTAATTATGAGTTCGGGTTGTTTGTTGATTTTGCAGTGGAATAGAAAAACGATGATTCAGTTTTTTGCGGTGCTCTCACTACTATTCATTGCAATATTTATGTTTTATAGTGTAAGGCCCATACTATGGGGAATGGACAGATATCAATCAGAGTACATAATTCCTTTTGTAATAGCAGGAACATACCTGTTATTTGTCAGAGCCTTGAGTGTGACTGGTAACCTTAAACATATTCTTTCAAGTACTATTGTGGCGTACTTGATCTATGGAATTTTCAGCTATATGACAAATAAACCAGCACATAAATACAGCCAGAGATTTAAAAATTTCTCAATTCAAGGTGAGCAACTTTATGACTACTCATCAGCACTGGTCGCAGTAAAAGATGCTGGTCATGCCGGGAAGGCATTAATTCTCGGTTCTACATACGGTGTTCTACCTGAGATTATGGCCGGATACTCAGTCAGTGAAATATTAACTGCGTCGAATTCAAGAAGAATTAGCAACAACTTCCTAAGCAATCCATTAAAACCATTTTCAAACGATAAAATAAACATCATACTTGTTTCAGACGTAGATGATCAGGATAAAACATTAAGCGCACTTAAAAACAATGGCTGGATGGATTGGAAAAGTTTTACACACCCAAAAAGCAATAACATAATTTACGGCTTAATAAGAAATAATTAATCTGCTTTCATGGTAAAATTATTTAAACATAAATTATTAATTTACCTTCGATACAGATAGATTTATTCTATATTTTTCATCTTCTCGATTCAGTAGATCATCAACATCGTTCCGAGACAATACATTCAGCTCTTTATCTAAATCCAAACGCTTCACTACGTCGTAATAGCACAGGAGCATTTCTCTCTGCGCATCCGTTACTTTGGGACTTTCAAAAACACCGACACCTAGAATAAATATATATGCCGATTGCTGGTATATACATTCCGCAACTGATTGCAATTCATCTACTGGCGAAAATACTGCCGCTGCAGCACCAAGGAACACAACGTGATCTGGATATAACGCCCAAGCTGTTTTCAACCGGGATGATAGTCTTTTATTAGTAGCAAGCTCATTGAGCTCTTTATTTTCAATTACTGAGTAATTGCAGTAATTCATCAACATTGACACCGCATGATTATCGCTAGCAGAAACAGCTTCAACTAATATTTTACACTTAAACTTATTGACGATACTATTCAACAAAGCTTCAATGGATGAAACATCTTCGCCCCCGACCACAATCCCATGATTTTGAAGAAAAACAACATCGAGTCCTGACGATTTATTTATTGCGTCTGAAACGCATTTAGCGAGCGCTTTACCTGGCTTTTGGTAGCCAACACAATCCCATGATATAGTTGAATCGATAAGTGAATTAATAGCGTCCTTCGAGTTTTTCAATACCAAATGCGGCAAGACTTCTACTGGGTGTAAATGAACTACTATCGTGTGGGGCATTAACGCATGTAAATGAGTTTCGATTGACGGTCGAAGTTTTGAACCACCTAGGACAATTGGCTTAGTATCAAAATCGCCCGAAGCCATTGCACTCTTAATTGCATTTAAATCAACTGGTAAAAATATTTGCTTTTCTTCCGCATCTGCTAGGCGTGTTCCAGAAGCTTTTATCCACAGGATATCGTTATCCTTCCAAGACACATTGCCACCCGCTCCTTGAACAAGGGTTGAGTCTGAACCGATCCTTGAACAAAACTGTGATATTTTTCGCTCTTCACTTGAGTTGACTATTTCCATTACGCCCCCCTAGTTTTGCGACCAATTTTCGCAAGTCAGAAAAATCACTGAAGTACGCATCCGGGGTGTTGAGTTCTGTACCCAGTACGACTCCGTCATGTACCTTCTGTAGTGTCACAGCGTTGATTTTTTCACGTGCTCCACGAATATCATTGACCGGGTTATCACCAATCATCCAGATACAATCTCCTTTGGGGCGCATTTTTTCAACCGCAATTTGAAAAGGCGCTTCATGTGGCTTATCAAATCCAGCTTCTTCACTCGTAACAATGTAATCAAAGTAATTGTCCAAACCAAAATAGACAACCTTTCTAAATTGAATCTGAGCAGTTAAATCAGTTACTATAGCCGTAGGAGTCCCTAGCAACCTTATGTCGTCGAGGAGTTCCTTTACTCCTTCAAACAAAATTGCATTACTTAAAAATGTTCGCCAATAGGTTTGTTCGAAATCTAGAGCTAACAGCACTTGAGAACCTAGCCCCATTATTTCAAGCATGCGCTGAAGGTAGAGCAATCGACTATGTGAGGATGCCGTATGCTTGAGGCGTGCTTTGACCTGATGTCTCGCCTCCTTGAAAGCTTTATCAAAATTATCCGGCGAAATTGAGAAAGTAGTAATTACTTTATCTCGAACAGCATTTTGTGCCGCGGCATGCGCAGGATCATACGGATACAACGTGTTGTCTGTATCAAACAAAAACGCGTCAGGCAGACGAGCGAAACGCTCTGAATTATTGATCTTCACTATATGATTCGCTTTGTAAGTAATTGTCCTATATGTGACAGGGTTACCAACTGCATTAAACCTAACATACCATCCTGCCACCGAGGTGAAATATCGAGGAATTCAAGAACTCGCGGGCATAGCATCTGCGTTGCCAATTCAATGTCCGCTGCGGACGTTTCGCCTTCTATTGTCATCTTTACTTCAGCGCCATCATCGCTTACGACAATATCAACGTGCAGACCACAAACACCAACTAAAACTCTGTTCAAGGAAAGTTCATTGAACCCGTGTCGGGTTTTGACTACGAGTTTGAGACGAAGCGGGTGTTTATCATCCAATCCTTCGAGCATTCGCGGATGAATTGGATGCAATGCACGAATCAGATCAGCGTAGTTTGATTGTGGTAGAATGAACCGCTCGGAATCAGGAGCTCTTTTCTCAAATGAATCTAGCACCCTCTCCAACGTATGGCCACGTTGTTGCACATCTCGCTTTAGCTTGAAATGCCTTCTCAAACCTTCATCAATATCAAGGTATATTTTTAGGTTATAGCAATCTCGAAGTATTGGCAGATAAAGCGCGTGCAAGCCACTAGCGATAACTAGGTCATTGCTTGCAATCCGAAAGGGCCGACTCATTTTTCCGGTTTGATGATCATAGTGTCTTGACTGAATATTCTTTCCATCCGTCAGGCATACGAGATCATTACTGAAATTTTCGAGATCATTTGCCATAGGGTTAAGGTGCGTCATCACTTGCCACATGGGCTTTTGTCGATCCCAACGGTGATAATCGTCGCCGGAAATCTTCACAACAGAATGTCTACCGAACAGTCCTGTGATTGAATCTGCAAAAGTATCTTTGCCAGCACCCGAATCACCGGCTATCCCGATTACAAAAGGCTTACGGCTTAGCCTAAAAAAGTCATTACGAATGATCGCCTCGCGCCATGTGCGCAATGCAAGCACAATACCGATTGCGACCATGGTGGTATGAAGAAGTGAAGCTGCATGACTACCCAGTTGCCCTGTCACTTGAAGTGCGCTTCCCAGATCAAAATTGACACCGGACGAAAATCGGAGTGGTGTAACAAGTAACGTACTCAGAACATAGAGAGCAGAAAATGCCGAGACTAAAAGAATAGCCATTCTCCCGCTCATGGCTTGATAAAACACCATAAACGGGATACTCCAAACAAACCAACCCGGTGAAGCTGGCGTCATCAATACAATTAACAAAAATGCTATTCCTGTAATTGCCTGAAATAGATCGAAATTCATCCGTCTAACCCGCCACGCAAAATAAAGCATCACCATATAAAACAGTGGAACGATGTATACAGAAACATTTCCTCCAAAACCAATGGACGCTCGATAGACTTTTCCCATTTCTGGATTGCCAAAAAGCATTTGCAAACCGGCATTTGAAAAGATGAATGGCACCCCCAAAATAAGTGAACAAGCGACAAAGCCAAGCAAGAACTGGCTGATGCGCTGCCTTAATGCCTTGTTGTTGTATAGATAAATAGCAAAAAATGGCAACGCTACGATCATGCTGAACTTAGCTGATATCGCTGCGGCAAATATAAAACCAGCTAGCGTTAACTGAACTCGACGAATTAATAGGATTGAAAGAGTCAACAGTAACGCGGGAATAAGGTCATTGAGCCCAAGCCCATAGGTGGCAAGAATAACAATTGGCGATAACCAATAAACAGCCAGAAGCAGTCGCTGTCGTCCAGGTAAAATGTAATTAAGCGTGAGCAACAAACAGAGATCCGCTGCTAGCAATGTAAGGTCATATCCGAACTGCATCGGCACTCCAACCAGTTTCACCACCAGCAGTATTGGCAAGAACGCCAACCACATTGCGTAGCCATAAGGGAAGGCGACTGCCGTTCCTCCGCCATTCATCCATTCTGACCAAGGGTCGAGCGTAACATCAGATGTGCTGACATCCAGAAACGGGACATACCACTCTGATACTGCCAATGGGGTCACGGCAAAAATCAGAATCAATCGAACGACAAGCCCCATTAGAAACAACGGATGCATCCACATTATTTTCATTGTACAGTTATCACTTTTTCCCAAAGGTCGATCCGCTTAGAGCAAACCGCAGTTGGTTCAATTGCCAGATCTTTCAGTAATGACGCAAGCGCAGGAATCTCAATTTCTGCATTCCGTCCTTGCAACTCTGGTGATACCAGGCAAAGTTTGAAGCCAGCATTCAATAGTCGCGCCGCATCACTGCCGTTAAGTGGAAATTGAGTGAAACAATCTACCCACACCCAGTCCACCTTGCCGGCCAAAGTTAGTGCTGTTTCAAGTGATTCGAACTCTGAAACTCGTACAGCACAGCGATGCTCCCCGCCAGTAGAGGTCTTTACCAAGAAAGGAAATGATTGATCTAAGAAAAAATAATCATCAATACCCTTCGATGCCATGATCTCAATCAGCTTAGTTTCAAGCCCCTCCTCTTTGACATTTAGTATTAATGTCCCGTGACGATAACAATCAATCCAGTCATCGAAAGACTCTCCAGAAACGAATGGATCATGATGGATAATTAACTTAGATCCTTCGCTTCTTATGTCCACTTCAATACCGTACTTCTGCTCGGTTTCCTGCAGTGCAGCGATTGTGTTGCGACGATGGGCGATAAGTTTCATAGCGAAACTTTCCTTTTTAGTTGAAGGCTAAAATCAATCGTTCTACGAATAAACTTCCATTTTGCTGACCAATTTACATTCCAATGCGAAACTCCATGGGCTCGTTGCCCAAACTTAACGGGAAAACGATAAACCTTGAGCCCTTTTACTTGAGCAATATAGTAAGCGTATAGGTCGAGCGAAAAATCGTGAGGTGGCGTGTTCCATGACTCAAAACACTTGCGCGAGAACATCGTCGGTTGAGCATTAATATCCCACATCGGCCGAGCAAGCAGCAGTGTTTCAAACAAACTCATCCCGACCGTAAATGCTACATCTGCCAATGGTCTCCCGTAGCGGCGCCCTTTAACAAAAATAGCTGAGCCTTGTTTTTCAAAGGCGGCCAAACCTAGCAACGCATCCTGCGGATCGGTCTGCATATCCGCATGAGTCCAGCCAAGAATTTCGCCTTTAGCTGCCCTTAGTCCAGACAAGATGCCAAATCCATAGCCTTGATTTTTCTCAACGCGAACAACTCGACAGCCAACGTAACTTGGTAACAGAGTCAAAAGCACTTGATGTGAATCATCAGTCGAACCATTGTCAACTAAGATAACTTCAATATCTGGCCGTGCGGTAAGGACTTTGCACCGCTCCAACAGCAACGGAAGATTTTTAGCTTCATTGAAGCAAGGAATGACAAGGGAAAAGCGAATCATCGGGCGTCCTGGCTTTTCCTGATCACCACGCTTCGTCCCATTGCAAAAACTCGCGGAGCCAATTTAACCAAAAGTCGATCAAGTGACAAAATGGCTCTCAGCACAAACCAAGGCAATTCCGGAACTGGTGCTTTCGAAATCACTCCGCCTGATAATGGAAAAATCAGGCATTCACACAACTCATTAGATTCAATCTTAAAGTTAGTAAAAGTGTGCTCAAACGCAGTTGAATCTGAAAACAGCATTTCCGGAACAGCACAATTCGCTGACCACAAATCATTTTTATCATTCACAACCGCGGTTTTATCGAAAACATCCACGTCGTAAGACCACCCCTCGTGGCGCATCAACCTAAGGAGACATCTCAGCATTAGTGAGGTATTGAGTTCCTGAACTAATACAAGCCCACCCTTACGGAGCACTCTCTCACATTCAGTAAAAAATTTGTAGGGACTATAGAAGTGATGGATATTGTGTGACGCGATCAGCACATCTACTGAATCGCTGTCAATTTCCATGTTTGTTGCATCAACGAATTTCTCAATCCACGGATTACTTGCTGCATCTGTGAGCGTTGGCTTGTGCGTCAAATACAAAGGTGACAACCCCGCGCCGGCCCCCACCTCAATAACTGTTTTTCCTGGCGACAGATACTGATTCATCCACTCATAGCGTGAGCGCAAAAGTACGTCAAGATTTCTGAATCTGCTTGTTATAAAATTTTGCCGTGCCAAAGCGACTGAACCTTCCGAACCCATGAGGTTATCTTCGTGTCTTGGAAAATAGGGTCCATGTAGAAATAGCTTTTTCATCAATTGACTCTTTTCATGCCGTCACTGTTGTTGGGTTTTTGAACACTAAATACTTAAGCCCTAAATAATTCAAGACAGTTGTAATTGAAATGGCCAACAGAAATGAAATTGTCAAGCCGAACACCCAGGACTCAATGACCGCTAGCACTGCAGAATTAACTCCGACGTTTACCATTAATGTAAAAGCATGCCACAGCACATAACGCGTTAACATACCACTCGATACAGCGGATGCATCCCTGAATGCTAGTTTCTTGTTGGCCAAAAATCCGTAAACCATACCGGATAGGTAGGCAAGTCCATTGCCAAATTCGATGGACAGCCCGCCGGAAACCAGAATCCGATAGACCCAATAAGCAATTGCTACCGAAATAAGTCCATTCGCTGCAAAAACGGCCACTTCACGTTTGATCATACTTTCGGCCCAGGGAAAGCAGGAATGGTCGCTGCATAATCACTTTCTAGTTTAGGTAAGGCTGCGACTGGTATACGCGAGTCCAACTCCAAGCGATAAGTGTGGCCGTGCCACTTATGAAAGCATGACTGCCAATACTCAAATGTACGAAGATCATTTGGAGTACCCCAGCAAAGATAATTATCAACTTCAAACAGATAGCACCTTAATCCAAGTTCAATCGCATCGTTGATACATGAATCGATGTAAAACTCACCGTTAACTCGGCCGTCGCGTTCGATTAGATGATCCATTGCACGACGAAAATCGTCCGCCCGACGAAATGTGAAGGTTCCCAAAACTATGGGATCTCGCTCAGGGTCCCCAAGAGGCACTTTGACGGAGATCGAACGTATCCGCCCTCCCTCTGCATCAACCCAGCCAAACATTTTAGGATGGCGTAATGCGTTGGGATAACCGCGAACGCCCCAAACAATCACATCAACCTCAGGATTGTCCAGCAACCGATCTAAACCCGAAAAATTGTAAAGCGCACCATTGTCACACGCACCAAAGGTTATCGGCCCATCGACGCTACCCATCTCGGCCTCAAGAGCGTCGAGACCAATCAACGCAGTACAAGCTTGGCCGTCGGTAAGCTTGTCGATTGTTTTGATGACCGAGGTTGGATAAAGTCGAGTGAGAGCTTCCGACACGTCACCATACCCCGCCATGTCCTTCCTGAGAACAAACGCATGGTTTAAGGCCGGAGGAAGATCATGCGTTGCTTGCGCAACCATCGGCAAGCCGGAAACGGGTATCAACGGCTTCGTAAGCGCATAGCCTTGGTCAACAAAACGCTGCCCCAGACCGGCCATCGGGACAATCACAGCCCCGTGTGCCCTTGGC
>CAMBDN010000083.1 GCA_945865355.1 Legionella genomosp. 1 | reverse complement strand
AGAGCTTAATATTTGAATGATAATGCATAATAGAATAAACATATCACCAACATAGCTTGTTTTTATTGAATAATTAATCAGAGGACGGTCTTGTTGGTGAAGACTACGTGCAATATAAAAAAATGCAGCGATTGTAATGCCGAGAAATGACACGCCACAGAGTACATGAAAAAAATTAACCGTTGAAAGTAGCATAGAAAACAATCCTGTTCCTGATAAACACCTGTAAGCGTAATACGGGATAATTACTCTGTTGCTCCAGGGCTACATTGTATTGATACTCTCACTAATAATACCAACCGACAAATGTTTTTTCTGATCCCTATGGCGTTTAATGATTCTATAGAACGTGTAGCTAAGATCTTCGAATGTAACTGTCGTTGTAGATAAATAATATTCACTTTCAATGGTAATTTGGTTATTAGGAACATTAATTTTTTGCAGTAACTCACTAATGTCCTGTAGATTTGTAATCCCCTTTTTACCACGTTCATTAAGCAGCTCATCCACCTGTGACTCTGTAAGTCCATTGCCTAAGGTTTGTAATACTAATTTGGACGCAGTATTTAGATTAATGGCTGTAATTTCAGGTAACGCGGTAATACTGGAGGATAACGCATCAAAGGCATTGTTGTTCATTCCACGAATTAAGCGAAGTTCGGAGATACTTTGGAATAGCTGGTAGGCTGGTGAATAGGGTGGTGATTGCTTTTGATAATACGTTAAATACTCGTCATGCCCGCGATCAGGTTGATAAGGGCTAATCCAATACTGAATGGATTCAATCAGTGCTCTAATTTGCTTATTATCCATGTTGGTTAAGGTTTTTTCTAATAATCTAACGAAGATCGGTAGGAAACGTTTATCTTGTAAATTGTTTAAATTAAAACGTCCCTGTAGGTCATACAGAGCTCCTGTAATAGTTACATCCGGATATAAATGTTGTAACTGTTTGGGAAAAACCAGCAATTTACCTTCCTTGTCATTCAAACGAACTTGAAGACTTTCATTGGATAGGGTGTGCATTGCCCAAAAGGTAACGGCTTGTGAGGCAAGAAAAAGTTTATCACTGCTAATCGTTAATCGTGTACGGTAGATGTCCAGTTGTAAGCGAGCGCTCATTGCTGTTGCGGCGATTGCAACGAGTGTCATAATAAATAATGCAGATATCAGTGCACTACCACGGTTGCGTAGACATCGATTAAGAGCTGGCATAGAGGGCCTCGGGGACTGCGAAGAGTAGACTCATATTTCCCAAGTCGTGCACGGTTAACGTAACTTGGATAGCAATGGGTAGGGTCTCCTTTTTTTGATTTTGTTGAACCGCATATTCACGCCATTCAGGGAGAATTTGGCGGTTGTTCGCTAAATAGGAAAATTTACATTTATCAAGATGCTCGAGTATGGTTTTATCTAAGTAATGATTACGATTTGTTGTATCAAGAGCATCCCAACTGCGACGAACTAATTTATTATCCGCACATTTATAGGCGATACGTTGAAGCGTACTGCGTCGCTCAATGCCATTCGGATTAACAAAACCGCCACGGGTAAATTCAAGATACGCTCCTTGTCCTACAAATGGCGGAAACATGCGCATCTCATCGCCATTTGTGCCTCGTTCAATCATTTGTTCCGTGTCGCGAGCAATTAATGTTAGAGCTAATTGTATCTCGTTTAATTGGTTGGCTTGCACGTTTACGCGAGCACGGGTATCAAAAGCTTGATACATGGCTGAAGCCGTAATGGTCGATAAGATAGCGAATACAGCAAGCGCTACCATAACTTCAAGCAGGGTAAATCCAATGTACTTTTTCATGGAACGAACCTGAAAGCGATGAGTTCATCCGAAAAATGACCTGCTTGTTTATCGCTGACAGTAATGTGAATTTGTTGCATGGATTTGATGGGTGTTGGCGTTAATTTTGCTCGCCAATACCAGCGCTGTCCTAGCATCTTGGTTGCTTGGGTTATTTCTTGATTTGGGGTAACGGTCACAAGGCCAAGTTGAATTGCTGTAACTCCTTGCATAGCGACCCAATGGCTAATGGATTTTTCTTTGATTCGCTGGGTGTTGGCTACATTTTGAGCTGTTGCTTTGATGAGCGCCGTTAAAGAGATAGCGACAATTGCTAAGGCGATTAAAACCTCTATCAGTGTAAATCCATGGCATTTATTTTCTATATTCATGGTGATTTGAAGGGTTGCAATGTAATGGTTCCGTTTCGCTTGCCGATGACGTTGACAATGTTCAATTGCTTTTCTGAGCCAATCGTTAATTTAAAAGGTGTTATGTCGCCAGAAGCGTTGATAATAATTTGTGGATTTCCAATCTTGGTGGTCATGTTTGCAAAACGAAGCACCGCACTGCTAGGAAAATGCTGTTGATGGAAAATGCTTTTTTTGGGCATGTTTTGCCAATGTGTTGAGGATTGGAATCGTAATACTTGATACGTTTTTTGATGGAGACGAATACCCAATGTACTGGTTTCTAAAATTGCTTGGTGTTCCACCAATTTTACATAATTTATAAATTGTTCGGCAGCCATGATAATCCGTCGCTGCCCCCCAAAGTCACCAAAGGAAAGCAATGCTAAACCAATCGTGATGCCAATAATTAGCACCACGATAAGGATTTCAATTAAAGTAAAACCGTTACATGATTGGGTTTTGTTATTTTGCATCCCAGTTACCAATTTCGGCATTGATACCTGTTCCACCGGGTTGTCCTTCAGCACCCAAAGTAAATACATCAATGTCGCCATGTTGCCCTGGGTTTAAATATAAATATTCTCGTCCCCACGGATCTTTAGGTAAGGATTTTAGATAAGGTTTCCAATCTCGTGGAACGGGGTTACTGGTTGGCTTTTCAACCAACGCCATTAATCCTTGATCGGTGGAAGGGTAAACACCATTATCAAGCTTATAAAGGTCCAGGGCATTTTGGATGGATAGCACGTCCTGTTTGGCTTTGACAACCCTTGCTTCATCCGGTCTGCTGATAATTTTTGGTACCACTATCGATGCTAAAATACCAAGAATCACCACCACTACCATGATTTCAATCAAAGAAAAGCCGCGTTGTTTATTCATTATCTAAAACTCCTGCGAAATAGTTTATACCAATTAACGGTAACTTCTTAGTAACTTCAAGACAGAATGTTGTCCTGAAGGCAATGAGAGGTTTTACTTAACTTACGTAACCAGTTGCTCCATAGAAAAAATAGGTAGTAACGTTGCCAATACGATAAAAAGAACCACGGCACCCATAAATAAAATGACAAGTGGTTCTAATAGGGTCAAAGCGGTATCGATGACATGCCGTACCTCATTATCAAGATGCTTAGCAGCACGTTCCATCATTGTTGATAGTTGACCACTTTTTTCACCACTGCCAATGAGGTGAGCCGCCATTGGCCCGATAAAACCGCTTTCTTTAAGTGCTTGACTAATAGCTGTTCCCTCTCGAACACGCACGGCTGCAACATCAAAGGCCTTTCGCATTACGAGATTGCTAACCAGTCCCGCTGAGACCTGCATTGTTTCTAATACATTCACTCCTGCTGCAAATAGAATACCGAAGGTGTGAATATAGCGTGCAACGTTAATTGTTCTTACCAGATAAGCGACAATTGGCAATTTGAGTATAGTACGATGCCAAGCCATGCGCACGCGAAGATTAGAAAGACTCCGTTTAAAAGCAATGAGCGATAGAACTACAAAAATTAATGTATAAATACCATACGATTTGATAAATGAACTGATATCGATTAAAACGCTGGTCATTGGCGGTAATGATTGACCACTACTCGTAAAGACTTCAATAATTTTGGGCACAACGTAGGCTAATAAGAAAGAAATAATAGATGTAGAAACAACAACCATCAATGCGGGGTAGATCAATGCTTGTTGAATTTTTTGTCGGATCTCTTGTTGGTTCTCAGTATAATCGGCTAATTTTTCTAGGACTAAATCTAAGCGACCTGTTTGTTCACCGGCAGCAACAGTAGCACGATAAAGTTCAGGAAATACGTAGGGATATTCTCCCATTGCTTGAGCTAGAGAATAGCCTTCCATTACTTTTGTACGAACGCCAATGATTAATCGACGAATCTTATCTTTGTCAGTTTGCTCGCTTACCCCCCGTAATGATTCTTCAACAGGGATCCCTGCTGCCAATAAAGTAGCCAGTTGACGCGTAAATAAAGATAAATCCTGAGCTGATAATTTTTCTTTATTTTTAGCCAAGTAAGCTTTCTTTAGCGCGCTCACTTGCGTTGGGATCATGCCCTGATCGCGCAATAGCTGACGAGCATGTCGTTCTGAATCTGCTTCGATAACACCTTTGCACGTATTACCTGTTTTCTTCAGAGCTTGGTAGTGGTATGCGCCCATAATAAGGTGTCTCTGAGAGGTTGTGTGACTATTCACCGCAAGCCCATATCCCCCAAGCGTCGAAAATGAGTGAGAACGCCTATGAGGTCGGTCGTTAGTGAATTTAGCAAAATAGACGGATCGTTGCAAATTGAGATAAACTATAGCCGAAATTTGCCGAATTCGTAGTAGCCTTACATGGAGATAATAATGAGTAAGAACGCGGTGTTAGCTGCAATTAAAGAACATGATGCCAAATTTATTGATCTGCGATTTACTGATACAGTCGGAAAGGAGCAACACATTAGCATTCCTGTATCAGCTGTAGATGATGATTTTATTGAAAATGGCAAAATGATTGATGGATCATCTTTCAAGGGTTGGCAAAAAATTCATCAATCAGATTTGGCTTTAGTTCCTGATTTTAGCTCTATTCTCCCTGATCCATTTTATCAAGATAATACTTTGTTTATTCGTTGTAATGTTGTAGATCCTCAAACAATGTTAGGTTATGAGCGAGATCCACGTTCTCTTGCTCAACGCGCTGAAGTCTACCTAAAGTCCACTGGAATTGCTGATGAAGTATTTTTTGGTCCTGAGCCTGAATTCTTTATTTTTGATGATGTGCGCTGGGATACCAATATCAGTGGCTCATTTTATAAAATTGATTCAGAAGAGGCGCAATGGAATTCTGGCAAAGTTTTAGCGGGTGGTAATACGGGGCATCGTCCTTGTATTAAAGGGGGATATTTTCCAGTTCCACCGGTTGATTCATCGCAAGATATTCGGTCGGCTATTTGTTTGACCTTGGAGTCCTTAGGTATTGTGGTAGAAGCACACCATCATGAAGTTGCTACTGCGAATCAATGCGAAGTTGCCACGCGCTATAATAGCTTGACCAAAAAAGCAGATGAAATGCAAATTCTAAAATATGTTGTGCATAATGTTGCGCATAACTATGGGAAGACCGCTACTTTTATGCCCAAGCCGTTGGTTGGTGATAATGGAAGTGGTATGCATTGTCATCAGTCCCTTGCAAAAGATGGTGTGAACTTATTCGCAGGAGATCAGTATGCGGGGTTATCAGAAACGGCATTGTACTATATCGGCGGTATTATTAAACACGCTCGTGCACTCAATGCATTTACCAACCCAACAACCAATAGTTATAAACGGTTAGTACCTGGATTTGAAGCCCCGGTATTACTGGCTTACTCCGCGCGCAATCGTTCCGCGGCGATTCGTATCCCTCATGTCAGTAATCCTCGAGCACGTCGGATTGAAGTACGCTTTCCTGACCCTGCGGCGAACCCCTACCTTGCTTTTGCTGCCATGATGATGGCAGGGATTGATGGTATTCAGAAAAAAATTCATCCGGGTCAGCCGATTGATAAAGATCTGTATGACTTACCGCCAGAAGAATTAATAGATGTGCCTACAGTTGCTAATTCATTAGAACAATCGGTAGAAAGTTTGCTGAAAGATCATGAGTTTTTGTTACAAGGCGATGTTTTCAGTAAGGATTTTATAAACAGCTACATTACGTTACGTGAGATGGACATTGCTCAAGTTCGTAGTTTGGTTCATCCTATTGAATTTGAACTGTATTATAGCAATTAATAAATAGGGAAATTCCCGGGCGTCGCACAACATGACGCCCCGCAAATTTAAAAAAATGGGAGAAGGGTAGATATGAGAAAATATTGTCTTGCTATAGGGATGTTGCTTGCTACAAGTATTATTGCCCAAACGACACTGATCTATAAATGGACCGATAGCAGTGGCAATGTGCATTTTACGGATAAACCGCAACCTGGAGCGGAAGAAATTAAACTACCAGCAGCGCAGACATACTCATCTCCTCAAACAAAAAATACGTCCCCCTCTAATGGGCAGGCTCAACAACCCACGGAGGAGAACCCCTATCATTACGAAAACATCAGCATTGTCCAGCCAAGTGATCAGGAAACTATCCGTAATACTCAAGGAACTATTTCGGTTATCTTGGACATTAAGCCAAAATTAATGCCTGGAGATAACGTGCAAATGATCTTTGATGGTTCACTTGTAGGACAGCCTGAGGCAACAACCGTTATTGCCTTACAAGATGTAACTCGTGGCTCACATACGTTGACGGCACAAGTTATGGATAGTCAAGGCAATATTCTGACAAAAAGCGCAATGATCACTATATATATGATGCCCCCTAGAGTTGGAATGGGTAACAAGCACCCTTGAAATTTCTATCATTGACCTCATATACACTTCATTGGTGAGAATTACCAAATTTAAGTCACTTCTAATCACTCCGGATTGCGTCAGCCTTGTTTAGGATGACGTTTTTTTCGGGGTGATTGAGAGGTACTGATCTTTAAGTTAACCCTATGCATAACAGGAGATTATTTAATGGCGAGCAAGCAACAAACCATGGGCTTTCAGACAGAAGTCAAACAAATGTTACATTTAGTCGTTCATTCACTGTACAGTAACAAAGAAATATTTTTGCGTGAACTGATTTCTAATGCCTCTGATGCTCTCGATAAGCTAAGATTCCTTGCACTTGCTAATAGCTCATTATACGAAGGTGATTCTGATCTGCGTATCACTATAGAGTTTAATGAAAAGCTCAAAACAGTCACTATCACTGATAATGGTATAGGCTTAAGTTGGGATGAGGCCGTTGAAAATTTAGGAACCATCGCTAAATCTGGAACGAAAGAGTTTCTCAGTCATTTATCGGGTGAAAATGCCAAAGATTCCCAACTTATCGGTCAGTTTGGAGTTGGATTTTATTCGGCATTTATTGTTGCAGACAAAGTTGTTGTGAAATCCAGACGCGCAGGTTTGGAGGAAGAAGCAGGAATTGTTTGGGAATCGGCAGGAGAGGGTGAATTTACTATCGGCAATGAAAAGAAATCACTACGAGGAACACAAGTCATATTGCATTTGAAGGATGATGCGGATGAGTTTCTTAGTGATTGGCGTTTACGAAGTATTATTAGCAAGTACTCGGATCATATTTGCTGGCCGATCGCAATGAAAGAAATAGACACTGATGATAAAAAGAAAAAAGATGTTAATTTTGAAACAGTCAATAAAGCAACCGCACTCTGGACCATGCAAAAGTCTGAAATATCAGATGAAGATTATAAAGCTCTTTATAAACATATCTCACATGACTATCAAGATCCACTTACTTGGTCGCATAACCACGTTGAAGGAAAACACGATTACATCAGCCTTCTCTATATTCCTGCACACGCGTCATTTGATTTATGGCAACAAGAAGTTAAGCACGGGTTAAAGTTATATGTTAAACGTGTGTTTATCATGGATGATGCAGTACAATTTTTGCCCCGCTATTTGCGATTTGTAAAAGGTATTGTTGATGCGAGTGATTTACCATTAAATGTTTCACGCGAAATACTACAAGACAACAAGCAAGTCGAAAGTATTCGTGCTGCTTGCACCAAGCGTGTTCTTTCAATGTTAGAGAAGCTGAGCACCCAAGAGGGTGATTCATATCAAAAATTCTGGGATGAGTTTGGTTTGGTTTTAAAAGAAGGGCCCGTTGAGGATGTTGCTAACAAGGAAATAATCGCAAAACTATTGCGGTTTACGACAACGATAAGCAGTGATGAAAAGCAGACAGTGACACTGAATGACTACGTTTCTCGTATGAAGGAAGATCAAGACAAGATATATTATATTACAGCGTCTAGCTACAATGCAGCTAAACATAGCCCGCACCTTGAAATATTCAGGAAAAAGGGAATAGAAGTCGTATTGCTTAGTGATCGAATTGATGAGTGGCTAGTAGGGTATTTAAGTGAGTTTGACGGCAAGAAATTACAATCGATCAGTAAGGGTAAAATAGATCTGGATGATGATAAACAAGAAGTTAAAGAGCAAGAGGAATCGTTAGCGCCTATGCTGAAACAGATCAAGGATGTTCTAGCTGATCGAGTCAAAGATGTCCATGTTACCAATCGCTTGACTGATTCACCTGCGTGTATCGTGGCTGACGAGCAAGATATGGGACTAGAAATGCAACGGATTCTGCAAGCATCTGGCCAAAAATTACCAGATAGCAAACCCATCTTTGAAATCAATCCTGAGCATGCATTGATTAAACGACTGCATTCTATTACCGATGATACACGTTTTGCTCAGTGGGTCATTGTGTTATTTGAACAAGCTGTTTTAGCCGAGGGTGGGCAACTGGACAATCCAGCTGATTTTGTAAGCAGGGTAAATCAACTATTGATAGCTTCTTGAGCAGTCGTTAAAAACGATTATAATTATCTTAGCCCGTAATTCGCTTCGTGGATTGCGGGTTTTTTTTAATTATCCTCTCAACCCACTTGGCTTCTTAAGTGTATCAATTCATTAAATTCATGGTTTGCTGATGTGCCCCATCTTTGGAAACTCAACGTTATCACAAAAATTTACTTCATCTGGAAATAGAACGCGCCTGATTGGTCTTCCAGTTAGAAAGGGTTGACTCTTTTGTATCTTATTAATTGTTGCGTTTAAATCTGGATTGACTGCACCTATTAGGGGATCGACAGATTCATTTATTGGTTTAGCTTTGGTTGCTGTTACGATTTCCTCGACAATTTGGGAAAAAAAGCGCTGGGTTCCACTAGATCTACCAATGGCAGATGTTAATTTCTCTCTTATCAATTAAATGGCACCGTCAAGTTGTGTAATGTTTACTAAACTGAACAGATGATCCATACCCATTTTGGTGGAGTCCATCATGGCGAACCGCAACAAAAACAAATCTATTGGTGAGTATTACCCTGGTTACCGTCATCCCAAAGTATTAATTGGTTATGTAGTTTGGTCGTACCATCGCTTCACGTTGAGTCTTCGTGATGTATCAGAACAACTGCTGATGAGAGGCATTGCCGTTAGCTATGAAACGATACGAGACTGGAGTTTAACCTTTGGACAGACTTATGCCAATGAAATAAAGAGACGTGCACCACGTCGAGGTGATAAATGGCATATGGACGAAATGTGCTTGGTTATGAAAGGCAAGAAGCACTGGTTATGGCGAGCGGTTGATCAAGAAGGCTATGAGCTTGATATTCTGCTACAATCCCGCAAGAACAAAGAGGCTGCCAAGCGATTTTTCCGAAAATTACTGAAGGGACTTTTATATTTACCGAGAGTCATTATCACCGATAAGCTCCGTGAGCTTTCGGCAAGCCTGTGCAAGTAAATATTTTTAATTTTTTTCATTTAGGGGTTGACAGGGTTTTGGGCCATTTTTTCAAAGATCGTATGCATTTTCACCCCATTTATAATCTTCTTATTTGACTTATTCCTTGATGCGTACAA
>CAMBDN010000082.1 GCA_945865355.1 Legionella genomosp. 1 | reverse complement strand
TGATACATCACCCAAATATGAAAAAACAGGTAAAGGGGTATCTCCCGGCTGCACATTCATCTGGCTATAATCTAGCGAACGGCCATCAATTCGTGGGGGCGTACCCGTTTTTAAACGACCCACTGGAAGGTCTAATTCTCGCAAACGTTGCGCTAACGCAATAGCAGGAGGATCACCCGCTCGCCCCCCACCGTATTGATTCATACCAACATGGATCTTACCACCGAGGAAAGTCCCTACCGTCAACACCACCGCATGTGCCCGCAGGATAAGTCCCATCTGCGTGCGAACCCCAGTAACTCGTTCACCTTCGATCAACACATCATCAACAGCTTGTTGAAACAACGTTAAATGAGTCTGTACTTGTAATTGATGACGAATCGCTTGTCGATAGAGTACCCGATCAGCTTGAGCACGCGTTGCTCGAACAGCGGGGCCTTTCGACGCATTAAGTATCCGAAACTGAATACCCGCCATATCCGCAGCAACAGCCATGGCGCCATCTAGTGCATCAATTTCTTTAACCAAGTGCCCTTTGCCAATGCCTCCAATTGCCGGATTACACGACATTTGACCGAGCAAATCCATGTTGTGCGTCAACAGCAACGTTTCAGCACCCATGCGAGCAGCAGCCAATGCCGCTTCTGTACCCGCATGGCCACCACCAACAACGATCACGTCATATAATTTTTCAAGGTTCATATCAAGGGCTTTTATTGGTTACAAAAAGTGCCATTATACACTAAATTGAAATCACCTGATCATCATTGAACGGCTCATCAGGAGATATGTCTTGAGATTCGTCTTTATGCAACGTCTTGTCCTTACCAAAAAAGCCTGAATGCTCTTGTTTTTTATTCGTTTTTTCACCGCTTAAATCCGCTAGTGACCGATCTTTTTTACTCGCAAACTTAGTATATTCTACCTCATCAAATTCAGGCAGTACTGCTGCTTTGGGCTCAAAGCGCTTCAGAATCAGATGGGTAATAATGGCAAGCGCAAATCCTGCCGCCATCACGGCAAGCCCAATACCCAACGGCATGAATAACAATGAGACAAAAATTAGCGGTGGAATCATTGCATCGATAAACATGGCGCGAATGAGTTTCATTTTTTGAAAGTTCGCTGATTGTTGTTGATAATCAGACGCGGCCAACAACTGTTTCATCTCTAAATACAACTGTTTCCTAATCAATTCATCTTTTTCTATTTTAAATTGTTGTAACAATTCGTTACATTCATTCTTTGCGACCCGACTTGACTCTCGTGATTTGGCGATCTCAAACCCGCCAGACACCGCCATATAAATAGAGGTAAACACAAAGCAAAGTACTGAGCCAATTGTTCCAAGAATGATAGCTATTGCTGGTGCAATTGCTGCTGGTGGAAAGAGAAAACAACACATCAAAGCAAAAGCAACCATTAAACCCACTGCATAAACCACATCATTCGTCAGAGCATATTTCTTATGTCGCCAATTGAACTCACATTGCTCTTTAGCTTTCAGCAATGCATTTAGCTGCAACCACAATATTTTCTTCTCTTCCTCATCTTTTTCCATGTTAATTTTTGCACGTAATACTTTTATATCCTGGACATAACGCGCCAAATCCACATTATGCTGCGTACTCTCTTCCCAGAATCGCCAAATACTGATGGTCACGTCCATTAAAAGTAAAGCCGTAGTGACCACATCACCATAATAGCCGAGCATGCCACTCCCAGTTAACCAAAGGAAACAGGCCATATTAGCCAGTCCCCAAATGGAGTCATTTAATAAAGCAAACTTCCGTTGAGCCCACTGCGTTTTGAATCGCTCACGCCAGGGGATCTTTGCTTCCTCCGCGCTCATCCAAGGGCCTGATAACGTGTGCTTCAGCAGTAAAGCCAAATTAATACCAAATCGTGCGTAGTATAGGATAAAACTCATGTAACCTGTGACTGGCGAGGGAACTGCCAACCCACGTTGCGCTTGCGGCTTATTGGCAAAATCATCGGGTAGCATGCTAATGATTGTACTCAATAAATTTCCGCCCCAAACCCAGTAAAGGCGTCGACCATTAACTTCCCCCATCCATTCCTTAACAACACCTGTTTTACTCGCACCACGCCACTCCTCAGCGTGTTTCGTTGTATCTGCATCTAAATTTAGCATCAACCCAGCAATAACAGGGGCAACAGTCAGGCCCAAATATTTAGCATGTTTTTCTGTGTCATCGATGGCTTTAGTCAGTAATGACTCAGGCGTTTTCTTTTTACCGCTTCGTCGCAACTCACTGATTAAATGCGCACAATTTTTGATTTGTGCACTTCGTTCTGGCAAATTCTGTCGTCGGTGCTCAGCTTCATCCAGCTGATATTGTGCAGAAAAAATATAAAAAGCGTAAAGCAATTCCTGTTCAAGTACTTTTCTTTGTCGTGGGTGCAAAAACGCGAAACTCGCCGGATTAATGGTATCCAGTTGACTCCCATAAAAATCTAGCGATACCGATAGAGATTTGCGCTTTGAAAAAATCTGCGGCGTACTCAACGACAGTTTATTACCAACAAGGTAGCCTTTATCAAACAATCTCAATACAGCTCTTTTTCCTGCTGCATTGAGGTTACTGTATGATGTGCTTTCTAAAATGCTGCTAACCGACATGCAATCACCTTGGTTAAAAAATAGCCCTCTGGTTTAATTATACTCGAAAAGAGCAGTGTGTACTATTTTATAACACGATCGGAAATTGTCTAACAAGGTAATAGAGGGTGTCTTTACACAATTGATAAGAATATTTACAGTAACATAACCATTCACCGCCAATATCTAAAACCATAGGGAAGAACCGGTACAATGGAGTACATGTGGGGAGTACCAGAATGGAGAGAACATCGAATCAGGTAATGAACTCGTATTTCGCTTCGTTTCATACGAGCTAAGGTACCTACGTCTAATTGGACATGGCACCGTAGAAGACGAAAGAGCCTCGGTTCTTAACTAAACTCAACTTCAGCTGTTTTTCGTTGATAAATATCATCAAAGCGCGTTATGTCGTCCTCACCAAGGTAACTACCACTTTGTACCTCAATAACAAACAACGGTTCACTTTTAGGATTACTAAGACGATGTCGCGTTCTTTGAGGAATATACGTTGATTGGTTTGCAGTGAGGTGCATCACCTGGTTGTCGTTTACCACCTCAGCCTCTCCACCAACAACCACCCAATGTTCAGCTCGATGCTGATGCATTTGTAATGACAGTTTAGCCCCTGGTTTAACCATTAGCCGTTTAACTTTGAATGTAGGACCCTCTGCCAAAATTTCATAATAGCCCCAAGGACGAGAAACCCGCTGATGATCGTTGGCTAATTGCCCATGTTCTTTGCCCAGTGACTTAACTATCTCTTTGACTTGTTGTGAATACCGCTTATCAGCAACCAACACCGCATCTGCCGTCACTACAATAATTTGATCATGAATCCCTAAGGTGGTAACCAAGGTATCTTCACTACTGATTAGACAATTTTGACTATCCCTAACTATCACCTTACCATGCAATGCGTTGCCATTTTCATCCAGTTGGTTCGCCTCTGCTACTGCGGTCCAGCAACCCAAATCACTCCACTGCATGTTAACGGGAATAACTGCCGCTTTATCCGTTTTTTCCATAACAGCATAGTCAATTGACTCCTCACGGCAATGGGCAAACGCCTCTGCATCAAGACGAAGGTAATCATGTTGGTGTTGAGCGCGAGCCACGGCTTGTTCACTGTGATCAAAAATATCAGGCGCATGCTTTTGCAATTCATCGAGGTATGTACCAGCACGGCATATAAACATACCACTGTTCCAATAATAGTTGCCGCTAGCAATAAAGGCCTCGGCGGTTGCAACGTCTGGCTTTTCTCGAAAGCTGCCTACTGCCAACACGTTAGCCGACAGCGACTGTGCGGCCTCAATATAGCCATACCCTGTTTTCGCACTCGCCGGCTGAATACCAAACGTAACTAATGCATGTTCTTCCGCTGCAAATTGTGCCCCAACTAGCATGGCTTCCCGCCAAGCATTATCATCTGCAATCCAATGATCTGATGGTAGAATCAGCATGACCGCATCACGACCGGCAAGCTTGGATATATAATGGGCAGCGCTTGCGATGGCAGGGGCCGTATTGCGTGCACAAGGTTCAAGCAAATAAGTAATTTGCGACGCAAACGCCTGCAATTGTTCCTGACAAAGAAAGTAATGCGCCTCGTTGCTGACGATCAATGTTTTCGCCTGCGGCAAAGTTACTGCGCGTTGCATGGTCTGCTGTAAAAGGGATGTCTCTCCCTGTAGACGCAAAAATTGCTTGGGAAAGTTTTTTCGAGATAAAGGCCAAAGTCTGGTACCTGAGCCACCAGCGAGTATTACCGGAAAAAATAATGTCGTCATTGCTATCCATCCAATGGCATAATTACGCGTGATTCTAACAGAACTAATCGAAATATCAAATTGATGAGAAAAGGGGTATCGATGAAAAAAGCAGTTATATTGTTGTCTGGAGGACTTGACTCAACAACTTGCCTTGCGATTGCCAAGGCACAGGGCTTTATTTGTTATGCGTTGAGTTTTGCTTACGGACAACGTCATGCCCAGGAAGTAATTGCAGCCCATACTATTGCCCAAAAAATGGATGTGGCCGATCACCGAGTAGTCCATTTAGACATTGGCCAATTCGGCGCCTCGGCACTCACTGACCCAAGCATTGATGTGCCCTGCTATCAAGAAACCACCGATATTCCAGTAACTTATGTTCCTGCTCGAAACACGGTTTTTTTGTCAATCGCTTTAGGATTTGCTGAAAGTATCGGCGCTTTTGATATTTTCATCGGTGCTAATGCGGTAGACTATTCCGGTTACCCCGATTGCCGCAAAGAATTCATCGATGCGTTTCAAACCTTGGCAAATGTTGCTACAAAAGCCGGGGTCAATGGTGAACAATTTACCATTCAAGCCCCTTTATTACACCTAAGTAAATCAGAAATTATTGATACAGGTATTAAATTGGGTGTTGACTATAGCCTTACTGTCTCGTGTTATCAGCTCAATGATAAAGGCGCTGCCTGTGGACGTTGTGATAGCTGCGTGCTGCGCCAACAGGGATTTATTGCTGCAAATATTAAAGATCCCACACGTTATCAGTAAGTTAAACGATTTTTTACCATGCTTAACAATAAAGTTACAATTAATTGCGTATTTTTGATTCACAAACGCAAAAAGCGGTGTTAAGATTGCCGTCGGCTTTTAACCTTAGGAGTAACACAATGTTAGAATTTTTTAAGAGACACTGGTTTATATTAGCTCTAACCGCCGCTGCGTTAGCTGCTGCTGCTGTAGCTGTATTTTTTCCACCGGTCTGGCTCGCTGCATTAACGATTAGCCTTGCTTCTTCTTCAGCCTTCGCTGCATTAGGCGCTGCTGCTGTACCTGTTGCAATCGCTACTGTTGCTGTCGCCTCTGCTACAGCTGTTTATGTTGCTGGTGCGGTCCTTAAGGGTGCTGCTAGCTTGTTTAATTGGGCATTCCACAAAATGTTTGGCCCGAAGAACCCTGCTGCTGACACCGATACAAATCTAGAATTAACTGGCAACGACGCTGAAGACGTACAAGCAGACCACGCTCAGTTAGATAGATCAGCTACTGCTATGCAGAGCCCAGCTACACAAGTTGAACACGTTGCTGAAGCTGCCGTAGATGCCGAAGCTACTGCAACACGTCGTGCTGCTCCTGCAAATGATGCTAGATGTTGTGGTATGTGGGGTAAGAAACCTGCACCAGCTGCTTCTAGAATGACAGAACTTGACGAACAAGCAGAAAATAGAACTGCTGTACGAATAAGCTAAATAAGAAACGAACCTTTCGTTTAAAAACGCGGCTCAAGCCGCGTTTTTTATTTGCCCCAAGGTCGAAGTAAACCACAATCTAAATCAAATAAAGCCAACACCCTGCTAATACTATCATTCACTATTTCTGCGATACTCTGCGGTTTTTGATAAAAGGCCGGCACCGGCGGGCAAATAATGCCCCCCATTTGAGTGACGGATACCATGTTTTGTAAATGAACAAGATGCAAAGGCGATTCCCTCGGCATTAATACCAAACGGCGTCGTTCCTTGAGCACCACATCAGCAGCACGCGTTAGCAAATTACTAGCAATGCCATGCGCAATTTCGCCCAAACTATTCATCGAACAAGGCGCCACAACCATTCCCATGGTCTTAAACGAGCCACTAGCAATGGGAGCGGCGATGTCATTACAACGATGATAAACACTTGCCAATGATTTTAGCTCGGCAACACTCACGTCTGTTTCATAAGATCTCGTTAATTCTGCAGCTTTGCTGACCACCAAATGCGTCTCAACCGGCATCGTTTGTAAGACTTCCAAGAGCCGTATGCCATAGATAATGCCAGATGCACCGCTAATACCAACAATCAGTCGGGGTTTACTCATAAGCAACCTGCTCCACATTAATTTATTCGATTATACCAATATAAAGCAATCGCCACATAAATGGTTTATAATTTGTTGTTTTATCGTGGTGGGCAATATGACAACTGTGCGCAAAATGCTGGTTACCAGCGCTCTTCCTTATGCCAATGGTCACCTCCATTTAGGGCATTTAGTTGAACACATCCAAACTGATATTTGGGTACGTACCCATAAAATGCTGGGACATCAATGCATCAGTATCTGTGGTGATGACGCTCATGGTACGCCAATCATGCTCAAAGCGGAGCAATTGGGGATCTCCCCCGAAGCACTAACCCAAGAAATGCAACAAAGCCATGAACACGATTTTTTAGCCTTTGGCATTGATTACGACTGTTACCACACCACCCATTCATCTGAAAACCAAGTACTGGCTGCAAGTATTTATGCCAAACTTCAAGCTCGCGGTGACATCATTACCAAAACGATTCGTCAGGCCTACGATCCGGTCAAAAATATGTTCTTACCCGATCGTTACGTGAAAGGCACGTGCCCTAAGTGTGGTGCAACTGATCAATACGGCGACAATTGTGAATCTTGTGGTGCTACCTACGCCCCAACTGACTTATTGAACCCGGTTTCAGCCATTTCTGGAGCAAAACCAATAGAAAAGGAATCCGAACATTATTTCTTTGATTTACCTCGTTATGAAAAACTGCTGAAAGATTGGACTCGTAATGGGCATTTACAAACAGAAGTGGCCAATAAACTGGATGAATGGTTTGCCGCGGGCTTAAAACAATGGGACATTTCTCGTGACGCCCCTTACTTTGGTTTTCAAATTCCTGGAACCACTGATAAATACTTTTATGTTTGGTTAGACGCACCCATCGGCTATATGGCCAGTTTTAAAAAATACTGTGACGAACACGATGCCTCGTTTGATGAGTTCTGGGATAAAGCGTCGACGACCGAACTTTATCATTTCGTGGGCAAGGACATTGTCTATTTCCACGCACTATTTTGGCCAGCTATCCTAGCGGGTAGCGACCACCGCCTTCCAACCGCGATTTATACCCATGGGTTTTTGACCGTCGATGGCCAAAAAATGTCAAAATCACGGGGTACATTTATCGAGGCACGCACCTATCTAAATCACTTACACCCCGAATATTTACGCTATTATTTCGCCGCTAAATTGAATGGACGGGTGGATGATTTGGATCTTAACTTTGCCGACTTCACCAATCGCATTAACTCCGATCTGGTCGGTAAAGTTGTTAACATTGCCAGTCGTTGCGCTGGATTTATCAACAAACGATTTGAAAATCAGCTGGCCGCCTCATTGTGTGAGCCAACACTCTATGAAAGCTTACTTGGCACGCGACAAACCATCATTGACGCATACATCGAACGTGATTATGCCCGCGCTATTCGTCACATTATGGAAGCGGCGGATCAAGTCAATCAATACATTGATGCTAAGAAGCCCTGGGTGCTTGCAAAGGATCCAGAGCGTTTAAGCGAAGTACAAGCTATTTGTACCATGGGTTTAAATTTATTTCGTCTACTGATGACGTTCTTAAAGCCAGTCCTCCCGCAAATGGCGATGGAAGCAGAGAAATTTCTAAATTGTGAATCATTAATGTGGAACAGTGTTGACAGCCCGTTGTTGGACCATACGATACATCCCTTTGTGCCACTAATGGTGCGGGTGGAAAAGGAAAAAATTGACGCATTGATTGACCATAATCGGAGTTCATTAGCGTAATGGTATCTGTTAAAGCAATTGACGCATTATTACCACAGACCCAGTGCGGCGAATGTGGCTTCCCAGGTTGCCTTCCTTACGCGCAGGCTTTGGCGCAGGGCACAGCCCCCATCGACCGCTGCCCGCCGGGTGGCGTTGACACGGTTAATGCATTAGGTCAGTTACTTGCTGTTGATCCTACACCTTATTTGGCCTCAGCAACGCTGCAAACCCGTCTACCCTCACTGGCCATCATTCGTGAGGCAGAGTGCATCGGATGTACCAAGTGCATACAAGCCTGTCCTGTAGATGCCATCATCGGTAGCGGCAAGTTCATGCATAGTGTAATTAACCATGAGTGTACCGGGTGTGGACTGTGTGTCGAGCCGTGTCCTGTCGATTGCATTGACATGGTCACCCAACCAACGCCGCTGTATGAGCCAGACTTAGCACGCCAACGTTTTAATGCCAAAAAAGTGCGTCAATTACGCGATGAGCAAGAAAAACAACAGGCCTATAGAGAAAAGCGCCGCTTAGCTGCCAAGACATCAAGCCAACAGATCGATAAGGAAGCGAAGCAAGATTATATTCTGCAAGCACTTGCAAGAGCGAAAGCTAAAGGGCAAGGGCCCGCAAAATGAATCAGCAAAATCGACGTGCTTTATTTGAACGCCTACGGGCACAAAATCCGTCGCCCACAACCGAGTTGCGCTTTAATTCCCCCTTCGAATTATTGATAGCGGTGATACTTTCAGCTCAGGCGACAGATGTTAGCGTCAATAAAGCCACCGCCAAACTATTTCCCATCGCTAATACCCCACAAGCTCTATTCGACTTGGGCGAAGAAAAACTTAAAGAATACATTAAAACCATTGGCTTATATAACAGCAAAGCAACAAATATTATCAAAACCTGTCAACGTCTCGTTGAACAACACCAAAGCGCAGTCCCCGACTCTCGTGAGGCATTAGAAGCCCTACCAGGAGTCGGTCGAAAAACAGCGAACGTAGTCCTCAACACAGCATTTGGGCAACCTACAATGGCCGTTGATACCCATATCTTCCGCGTTGCTAATCGCACGGGCTTAGCGCCTGGAAAAACACCATTGGCCGTTGAGAAAGCATTGCTGAAAAACGTTGAAAAAGAGTTTTTACACGACGCCCATCATTGGCTCATTTTACAGGGCCGCTACGTTTGCATTGCACGCAAGCCACGTTGTCCCGAGTGCATCATTCGTGATTTATGCGAGTACAAACAGAAAACTTAGTAACCCCTCGATGTGCTCAGCGCAACAACCTCCCTAAGTAGTCCGCATTAGATATCTAGCTTATTCCGTAAGTTGGATTTGCACGAGGAGCTGAATGCAGTCTGCTTAGCACAAAATCTCCACCTCCAGCTCAGTTGAACCAAATCATACCTTGTTAGATGAGCTCGTTTTGGTCTATACATTGTATGCGTTCGGGGAAATACGGGTTGAATTATTTACTTAGGATTAAGAGCACAAGGAAGGAGTGCTTTATAATCTTCCGCTGTTCTGCAAGAACGGATATTTTCAAAAAGAGTTTTTAAATAATTAAAAGGGTTGAGCCCATTAGCTTT
>CAMBDN010000081.1 GCA_945865355.1 Legionella genomosp. 1 | reverse complement strand
GTCGTAAAGCAATGTTGCAAGATATTGCTACATTGACCAATGGCCAAGTTATTTCTGAAGAAGTTGGTAAGAGTTTGGAAGGTGCGTCACTTGAAGATTTGGGTACTGCAAAACGTATCGTTGTGACCAAAGAAAACTCAACGATTATTGATGGCGAAGGTAAAGCCACTGAAATCAATGCTCGTATTACTCAAATTCGTGCACAAATGGAAGAAACAACATCTGATTATGATCGTGAAAAATTGCAAGAGCGCGTAGCGAAGTTAGCTGGCGGCGTTGCAGTGATCAAAGTTGGTGCTGCTACTGAAGTTGAAATGAAAGAGAAAAAAGCGCGTGTTGAAGACGCATTGCATGCAACGCGTGCTGCTGTTGAAGAAGGCATCGTTGCGGGTGGTGGTGTTGCATTTATTCGTGCACAAAAGGCACTGGATGGTTTGAAAGGTGATAATGCTGATCAAAACATGGGTATTGACATTTTACGCCGTGCTATTGAATCACCATTGCGTCAAATCGTTGCTAACGCTGGATACGAAGCGTCTGTCATTGTTAACAAAATTGCTGAGAACAAAGGCAATTATGGTTTCAATGCGGCTACTGGCGAATACGGTGATATGGTTGAGTTAGGTATTCTTGACCCAACTAAAGTTACACGTACAGCGCTGCAAAATGCTGCTTCTGTTGCTAGCTTGATGTTGACCACTGAGTGCATGGTTGCTGATCTGCCGAAGAAAGACGAAGGTTCTGCAGGTGGCGACATGGGCGGTATGGGTGGTATGGGTGGTATGGGTGGCATGGGCGGAATGATGTAAGCCCAAGCTCCAACTGTTCGAAAAAAACCCGCCAACTGGCGGGTTTTTTTTTATCTTCTTGATTCATACCTATCAACTATCTATGATTGAAGAAAGTGCAAAACAAATAACAGGGAGTTTAATATGAGTGATGTCGTGAATAAATTATCAGTGCTTTTGGCTGATACGTATGCTTTGTACTTAAAAACACAGAATTATCATTGGCATGTGAGAGGACCGCAGTTTAAATCATTGCATGAGTTATTCGAGATGCAGTATCAAGAACTTGCAGAGGCGGTGGATGAGGTGGCCGAGCGGCTTCTCATTATGGGACATAAAGCCCCAGCGACTTTCAAAGAATTTGAACACTTAAAAACCATCAAGGATGGTGTATCTAGCTCGAATGCGAACCAAATGGTAACAGAGTTAGCAACTGATCATGCTATCCTGGTGCGAGACTTAAATCAATCAATGGCTTTGGCGCAAAAAATGGGTGATGAGGGTACCATCAACTTATTAGCCAACCGTATCTCCGCTCATGAAAAAGCACGTTGGATGTTGAGTGCTTCAAGCGACTAAATAGGTCGTTAATCAAACCGAATAGCCCGGATGAAACACGGGCTATTTTGATAGATGGTTCTTACCCATGTGTATGTCATATTCAAAGACGCTGTTAGTGATGACGGTCATTTAAAACTTAAGCCCACTCTTAATGCTCCCTTAATATTAAGTTGTTAACATGCGCGCGCGTAAACTTAATGTAAATTTGGTGAGACTTTTAATGAAGCGCATGAGAACAAACAGTGAGACAGAAGGCTCAAAAAGACAACGCACAGAAGAAAGTGTTGATCAGGGTAAAAGTGAAGGGGTAGCTGCGAAAGATGCGAAAACTTTATCCGCAGCGATACATCGGTTTTACCTAGCTGGGGGGGGATGCCGACTTGAAGCAAACATCTACTCAAAGCGTTTTGACCGTAACGATGATGATCGTGGCCCAGGACCATGTTTTTAATTCATTTCCAACCGAGAGTAGCAACAAATCTATACAAGGTTTGTTGCTCAACATCCCATCTGTAATACGAATAAATACTTAGTTATTGACTTAACCGTACGCCTTGTCGACAATGCCATAAAATGCAACGCAGGGACGCGCACATGTATAGGTTTCTTTTTCCAGTATGCCTGTTTTTAAGCGCTAGTTTACTATTTATTATCCAGCCGATGGTGGCCAAGGTCTTGTTGCCTAGGTATGGTGGTACGCCCGCCATATGGACGGTATGTATGTTGTTTTTTCAAGCCTTGCTGTTGGTTGCTTACTCTTACGCTTGGGTTCTAAGTCGGTTTAAAGGGGCGCGGTGGTGGAGAGTTACTCATCTTCTTGTTTGTCTTCTTAGCATTTCTTTTTTACCATTAGCATTTGCGCCAGCATCAGGTGACGGCGCTCCTGAGCTACAGATCCTCATGGATTTGTTCTTGCAACTGGGCTTACCGTTATTGGTTATTGGTTATTGGTTATTGGTGCATCAGCACCATTATTACAATATGACAACAGCCAAACGACAGGGAAGGGGGCGTCTGATCCTTATTTTTTATATGTTGCTAGTAATGTTGGCAGTCTTTTAGCACTGCTAAGTTATCCTTGGCTGGTTGAGCGTTTTTCTGGAGTCAATCAACAATTTTATGATTGGAATGCGATATATTTAGTTTACCTTGGTTTAATGCTGTATCTACTGTTTACTGTTCGTTATGAATCAAAGGCTCAATCGGTCAGTCGTGCAGTAAAAACGACTTGGTTAGAGCGAGCTATCTGGGTGTCTTATAGTTTTATTCCCTGTAGTTTGATGCTAGGTGTTACCTTTTACATTTCTACTGACGTTGCGGCTACCCCGTTGTTTTGGGTACTGCCATTGGCGTTGTATTTACTCTCGTTTATTCTAACTTTCGCTAGTAAACCCATCCTTTCTCATACGTGGGTGATACGTAACATCCTGATTTTTTTAGTTTTCCCTATTCTTGGTTTTATCGTCGGCTCCAACCAAGTTCAGGCCATTCAATTGATTATCTTCAATTTACTTGGTTTTTTTATGGTAGCAATGTTATGCCTCGGTGAATTGGTGCGTGTGCGTCCTCCTGCACAGCAATTAACATCCTTTTATTTTTGTTTGAGTTTGGGTGGGGTGCTTGCGGGTTTATTTAATGGGATATTATCCCCAAGGTTATTTTCACATGCGTATGAATATCCGTTGGTCATGCTATTGGCATTACTATGTATCCCACTCAAGCGGAATGCAGCTAAGTCATTGGGCTTAATATCAACATCATGGTTCATACCTTCCATGGTCTTTGTTTTATTATTATTCAATTATTTGCTTGCTAATACAACCTGGGGCTTGTGGTTAGAGGGGCATCGCGTCATAGAGTTTTTAGTACTATGCCTTATCATGCTCTGGCCTGGTAGTTCACGTAGGCTCTGCTTTAGTATGAGTATTTTATTTGTCTTTTTATTTGTCCCCTGGTTTAAGTCAACACAAATTCTCAGTCAACAGCGTAATTTCTATGGTGTAAAACAGGTGTTTGCAAAAGAGGGGGCACATGTGTTGCTGAGTCAAAGCACGATTCATGGCTTTCAAGTACAACTTGATGAAAACCCAACAGATGGTGCCAGGGCATATTATGGTGCCGTTTTCCCGGTGGTTCAAAGAATGCAAGAGGAGTATAAACCGTTGCATGCCATGGTGTTGGGATTGGGGACGGGGATCATGGCCTGTCAATTTCGAGCGCAAGATCAATTGACCATGGTGGAAATAGATCAACAAGTGATTGATATTGCGAGTGATCCTCAGTTATTTACCTATTTAAAAGATTGCCCGGTGCATGCATCTTTAATTAAGGATGATGGTTTATTGGCGGTGGAGCATGCGGTGGATTCATCATATGAGTTGTTGGTGATGGATGCTTTTAATTCAGACGCGATTCCAGTGCACTTATTGACCTTAGAGGCTTTTGCTCTTTATAAGAAAAAAATAACGTTTGATGGCGTCATTTTAGTGAACATTAGCAACCGACACCTGCGAGTTTTACCTGTATTAACGGGTGCAGGACGTAAGCTGGATATGATGGTTTTGAATAAAGTACAGGCGGCTAACAGCCGTTTAGGCCAATTTGCATCAGAATGGGCTTTGCTAACCACCAATGAGCGTTTAGCTAGCCGTTTAATAGGAAAACTTGGGTGGCGCTTTGTAACGGAGGATGATACTCAATTGTGGACAAATGATTATTCAAATTTGATCCCATTGCTGAAGTGGTAATTAGCTCATGGTGTATTTAATGAGTTTCTTCTGTTGAAAAATAAGTGGAGGGTGATTTTTTATAAATGCATCTAACAACTCTCTTCTAACCTCCCTTTGTCAAAGGGAGGCACTTTTAAGAGGAGTGTGCCATTACGTTAATGCCCCAATCATACCCAATGGTTAAACGACTGGGAGACCACTTAATAATTAGTTAATCTAAATGGTTTATAATTTTACAATTCAGGTCAATCGTGCAAAGGATTTTATGCAACCACTGATTAAAACGCTAAGATCTTTCTACAATGAGCTTCGTGGTGCGTCTAATTTTTCTCTGAGCAGTTGCATGTCTTATTATGATGGCAAATCAGTTGAATTTAATCGTGACTTTTATACGACCAAAATTAATTCCGATGAACAAATCAGCAAAATTGTTGAGGATATCCTCATCCATCTTAAAATCCCTCGTCTGCAATGGGGGCGTTATCTTGGTGCACCGTTGACCGTCAATGAATTTTTAGTGGAGTTATTTGAGCATAATAGTAAAGAGAATCAGAAACTAAAGGAATTTATTGCGCTTATAGACGAACAAAAATATAAAAAGTGGATGAAAATTCTTTATGGCGGTGTCTTTGCGCTTGGCATTGTCAACGTATTATTCCCTCTTTTTGTCCATGTGGGTGCATTAACCGCTCTCCAAAGTCTGATTGCGGCAGCTTTATTTATGCCGGTCGTAGGAATACTTTTTGCAGCGGGTGTTGGTGTTTATTCACTTTATAAAAATATAACTGATAAATCGATGACATTGAGGGAGCGATTCCAAAACAGCTTTTTCTTGCTTGCTAAAACGGCCTTGAACTTTGCAGCTTATGGTGTCTTGATAGCCGCGGTAACTACAACAACGCCGGTAGCAGCCATTTTGTTTGTTGTAGCTGCTGCTGTTGATTTTTTTAAAGAGTCTTTACGATTTCTCCAGCTCATCTTTGAAGATAAAAAGATTGAAGATAAAAAGAAAGTGTCAATGGGTAAAGATGTAGATATTACTACTTTACAAGAGCAGGAACGCCATGAGTCGGAGTATATAAAACGTAGAAATTTGGTAGCGATTAAACTAGGTGGGGCGTTGCTTTGCGCAGGGATTGTTGCTGCTTGGGTTTTTATTCCGGGTGGAATTTTTATAGCCTTAGGTGCTCTCGCAGCGATTGGTTTAGTTAGCCTTGGGGAACTTCTTTTAGAAAAGTATAATGTAAAAGCTGTAAGAGCACGTTTGCATAGTAAATTTGAAGCGATAGAAGAACAATATGAAAAAGAGTTTGTTTTACAACAAGAGCATGGTTTAAGTAGTGATAATACGGTTGATCTTCAAGTGGAATTAACAACGGTTATCGCGCCACGGTCTATTGTGGGAGCGGCTGATGCTTGTCTTGGTAAACCCAGTCAGGTTGGAATGTTTTCCAAAGACAGGAGATCGGTTTCTTCTAGCGAAATTAACTTGGAAATACCAACGCCTGACTTGGGAAAAAATACCCTTAAGCGTTAATTTTTTTAAAGGCCCGCCCCCGCCTATATTGGCTTGACTCGGTCCAATCGATTGAACAGCAGAATGCAGTGACTAGGGCTGTAGCTCGTATGCAGTACACCGTAATACGGGATCATTATACAGCCGCTAAATTTCCATTACTTTCCAGCCATGCTTTACGGTCTGAAGCACGCTTTTTAGCAAGCATCATATCCATGAGTTCCATGGTGGTTGGTTCGTCTTCGAGCGTTAGTTGGATCAACCGGCGGGTGTTTGGGTCCATGGTTGTCTCTCGGAGTTGAATAGGGTTCATTTCGCCCAAGCCTTTAAAGCGTTGTACATTGATTTTAGCTTTGCTTTTTTTCGTTAGTAACGCGGTAATCCTGTCTTTTTCCTCATCATCGAGTGCATAGTGCACTTCTTTTCCAGCGTCAATTCGGTACAGTGGTGGCATGGCGACAAAAACATGGCCAGCTAGTACCAGGGGTTTAAAATGCCGGAGAAACAGAGCGCAGATTAGTGTTGCAATGTGTGCGCCGTCAGAATCCGCATCCGCAAGAATACAAATTTTCCCATAGCGAAGGCCTGATAAATCGTCTGAGCCGGGATCAATGCCAATAGCTACAGAAATATCATGAATTTCTTGTGAAGCAAGTACGTGCGAGGAATCAACTTCCCATGAGTTTAATATTTTACCACGTAGTGGCAGAATCGCCTGAAAATCTTTATTTCGAGCTTGTTTTGCTGATCCACCTGCAGAATCTCCCTCTACCAAAAATAATTCAGCTTGATTCAAATCTTGTTGCAAACAATCCGCCAGTTTACCGGGGAGGGCGGGCCCTTGGTGAACACGTTTACGCGCCACTTGCTTGGCTTGACGCAATCTTTTTTGAGCGCGTTCAATCGCGAAATTTGCAATGATTTCGCCTTGGCTGCGGTGTTGATTAAGCCAAAGTGCAAAGGCGTCTTTGACGACATTACTCACTAGTCCTGCTGTTTGTCTTGAGCTTAAACGTTCTTTGGTTTGGCCTGCAAATTGTGGCTCCTTCATTTTTATTGAGAGCACATATTGGCAAGGCTCCCAGAGATCATCAGCGGTTAGTTTAACCCCTCGAGGTGTTAAATTACGCAACTCGCAAAAGTCAGACAGTGCATCAAAAAGACCGGAGCGTAAGCCATTGACATGGGTGCCTCCTTGCACGGTTGGGATTAAATTCACATAACTTTCACTGAGTAGACCTGTAGAGGTACTTGACCAAGCGAGAGCCCAATCGACGGTTGCATCATCGTTTTTATATTCGCCAGTAAACGGTTCCTCGGGGAAATAGTCAGCAGGTAATGATTGACATAAATAGTCAGCTAATCCTTTCTCATAACACCAGGTCGTTTCTTCATTGGATGCTTTATTGATAAAAGTCACCGATAAGCCTGGGCAAAGAACCGCTTTAGCACGTAAGACATGGCTCAGTTGTTTGACGGATAGCCGTGAGGTGTCAAAATATTTAGCATTTGGCCAAAAGCGCACGGTGGTGCCTGTTTCCCGCTTTTTAGCGACACCGATTTCATTGAGCTCATTTGTTTTGTCACCGTTAGCAAATGACATTTGATAAATCAGGCCGTTGCGTTTGATCGAGATGTCCAATCGTTCTGAGAGGGCGTTGACAACGGAGACCCCAACACCATGCAAACCGCCAGAAAAGTTGTAACTTTTATCGGAAAATTTTGCACCGGCATGTAAGCGCGTCATGATCACTTCCACACCACTTAAGCCAAGTTGCGGATGGACATCAACGGGCATGCCTCGACCATTATCTTCGACTTCTACTGAGTTATCTTCATGCAGCGTAACGGTAATCGTGCTAGCGAATCCAGCAATCACCTCATCGACACTGTTGTCGATCACTTCTTGCGCTAAATGGTTAGGGCGAGTGGTATCAGTATACATTCCAGGACGACGTTGAACGGGCTCAAGCCCACTTAACACCTCAATCGCTTCGGCCGTGTAATTTTCAGACATTGATTGGGACTCACTCAATAAAGTTAAGTTAGTCTACCATGAATTGATCGTTTCAGGGATGCAGGCATGCATACATCTCAGGGCAAATGCATGATATAAAATAACAGAACAAACGTCCGTCTTTTCTATTTTATAAATAAAATATGCGGTTACCCCTGATATCCATCTCATCAAACTAAATAATATTGATTGGATGCCGATGTATCTTTAAACATTCATGAGAAAGGGTGAACGTGATGATAAATTATGAGTGGCCAGCTCAAGACTACGCGATAGGCAACTATATTCAAGCTACGATTGCTAATCAATATTTAAATCTTTTAGCAACAAAACCAACGGATTATATATTGGATATAGGATGTGGTGATGGCTCTTTTAGCACTAGCGTCGTTGAGAGAGTTCCGGAAGGGGGGGTGCTGGGGATTGATCGATCTGCAAACATGCTAGCGGTGGCTCGTGAAAAAATGACAGATTATCCTAATCTATCATTGCAACAGACAGATGTCTTAATGATGGATTTTAGTGAGAAATTTAATCAAGTCGTGTCATTTTGGTGCCTGCATTGGTGCCCCGATTTGGCAACTGCATATATGAAAATATATGGTGCTTTAAAGAAGGGTGGTCGTGTTCTAACTATTTTTCCTACGGGCAATTGTGCATTGATGCGGGGTATTCAATCCATGATAGCTACCGATGAATTCCCACTGCTACGTCATTTTAAATTGTCTGTCAATTTTGAGCACGTTGGCGAGTTGCCAAAGCTTCTCACCAACGTACCGTTTAAAAATGCACAAGTCGACATCAAAAAACACGTTATTTTATTACCTTCGCTTGATATTTATCGTAAGTTTGTGTGTGGGCTTGCTTTGTTTCAGGGGCAAGTGCCAGAAGATGAGATCAGCGTGCTGAATGAGGCGTTGGTTAAAGCATATGATTTAGAGTGTCAGCAAAAATATCAGGGTAAATATTGGTTTGATATATCTATTTTTTTGGTTACTGCAGAAAAGTAGAGTTTGATGGTCGTGCTGTTGAATGAAGGGAGTGCGCTATCTAAACCAAGTCATTCCCCCTTTGAAAAAAAGGGGGGTATAAAGGGATTTAACAAACCCCTCCTAGCTTCTCTTTTGAAAGGGAGGAATCCTTAAGCCCCTTTATAGCTGCTCCTAATTACTCAACCACAATTTTTGGAAATTTATCAGCATAATTTAACGGCTTCTTACTCAATTCTATAACCGTACGTAATGCAGTGTTGGTAAAGCTTATCGACAAGTCGCTAGTGCCAGATGCGGCTGTTGGCAACCCCTGATCGCAATGTTGACTAATGCGGCTATCCAAAGGCAGTTGTCCAAGTAATTTACATTGATAGCGATGGCATAATTGCTCGGCGCCACCACTGCTGAAAATAGTATCTTGATGGCCACATTGACTACATATATGTAAAGACATGTTCTCAACAATACCTAATACATCGATATTTGTTTTAGCAAACATCTTGATGGCTTTTTCTGCATCTAGGGTTGCAACATTCTGTGGGGTTGTGACGATCACAGCTCCCGTTAAGGGGATTTTTTGTACTAGACTCAGTTGAATATCGCCAGTACCAGGCGGTAAATCGATAAATAAATAATCAAGCTCATCCCATTGAGTGATATCGATCATTTGTAGCAATGATTTAGCAAGCATCGGTCCGCGCCAAATGAGAGCTTGTTCTCCATCGGTCAGGTAACCAATGGACATAGCATAGACGCCATGTGCAAAGACCGGTAAATAATGCTCTCCGCTGACTTGAACAGGGGCTGTTTTTCCTAACATTAATGGAATACTTGGACCATAAATATCGGCATCAAGAATGCCAACCCGGGCACCACTTCGTGCCAATGCTGTTGCTAAATTAACCGTTACGGTTGATTTACCGACGCCACCTTTTCCAGAGGCGATGGCTATTGTATTTTTAACGCCACGTAATCCTTTACCTGGTAATTGGGTGCGATGGGCTTTGATAAAATGATCAATGGTTATGTTGAGTTGGAATTGCGGTAATTCTTCCGCTAACGCTTTTGTAAGTGAGGGTAATAATGTTTCTTGTAGGTTCGTGCTAGGAAAGCCTGCGCATAGATTGAGCGAAAGATGGTCGCCTTCAACGCTGATGACTGGTTTTAAGCCTAATTCCTTAGGTGACAACCCCAACTGCAAATCAGTCGTATTGGTTAATACATGGTCAATCTTCTTTTCAATGTTCATT
>CAMBDN010000080.1 GCA_945865355.1 Legionella genomosp. 1 | reverse complement strand
TTTTGCCCATTGAGCGGTATGGCCTTTTAAACCGGTATTATCAAATAAAATCCAATCGTCCATAGCTACAGCATAACGGCAGGGTGAGCGGTAAAAATTAATGATTTTTTTGACGCCGAGGTCAACCAAATAATTAATAATAATGATAGCGGAGTGTGAGGAACCAAATACTGCGTAGGTTTCTTCCGTGTTTACAATCTTAGCTAATCGTACTTTATCAATCGCTTCAGCAAATGGGATACTAGCAACACCAGGGAAGTTCATGCTTTCAGGCGATGCTCCTGTCGCTAGAATGACATTTGCTGCATGGTATACATCGGTGTCACTGTGTAACGACCAAATCCTATTTGATAACACCATATTATGAATCATCGTTTTTTTTGATTTAATTTTTTTTATCAGGTGCTCGGTGATCCACTGCAACGGTTCGACCATGTCATTCAACAGGCAGGTCTTTTCTGGCGCTAAATGGTTGAGTTGAAAATCAACGGCTGCCTGTCGATATGAAAATGAATGGGCTGCTAGCAAAAAGTTGGTAAATAGGTTTACCGATGTATTGCTCGATACATTATGCCAAAGAGCGCCTAAATCACCGACCTTAAAGTAGGGATCAATCCAGAGAATATGCTTTGGGTTTATCCCCGCGTCCAGCAATTTGCCGACGGCTGCAATGCCTGCAGGGCCTGCGCCAACGATGGCCCATTGAAATATCTGTTTATCCATTTTGATAGTGTGCTCGCTGTTGTATACTGGCAAAGAGTTTATGGTGAATGTTGTTATTAAACAAGATGAGATACGAATGGAACTTACTTAAGGCTTTTATATGACCGAGGAACGGCTCCTCCTCCGCTCGAAAAGTTCCGTGAGTTGAAGAAAAAATCCTTAACTGAGTCCCCTTCAGATAAGAACCCCTTTGGGCAGAATCGTATGAAAAGCAAAACCCGTTTTATTTGTAATCAATGTGCGGCAATATTTTCCCAATGGGCAGGGCAATGTGCTCAATGTGGTGCGTGGAACGCTGTTAGTGAAGAAAATATTGTGGCGGTTGGCAAAAATTCTCGTATCGGTAATTACGCGAATCAACGATCGGCTGTGACTTTGGTTGAGGATGTTGTTCTTGATTGTGAAGTTCGTATGGATTGTGGTTTGTCAGAGTTAAACCGCGTGTTAGGTGGGGGGTTGGTTGATGGATCGGTGGTGTTGATTGGTGGCGATCCAGGTATTGGTAAATCAACGTTGTTGATCCAAACCTTAGCTAATTTATCATTGCAACAAAAAGTATTGTACGTGACCGGTGAGGAATCATTACAACAAGTGGCAATGCGTGCCAAACGATTGCAGCTCCCTTTAGCGGGCTTACGATTGTTAGCTGAGACACAAGTTGAGGCAATTATTGGGCACGCAGAAAAAGATAAGCCACGAATCATTGTTATTGATTCGGTGCAAACTATTTTTACGGACACCATTAATTCAGCGCCTGGGGGAGTGAGTCAAGTACGCGAATCAGCCGCTCAATTGGTTCGCTTTGCTAAAATGACGCAAACGGCTGTTTTTCTGGTGGGTCATGTCACTAAAGAAGGGGCTTTAGCGGGACCCAGAGTATTAGAACACATGGTTGATTGTGTGTTGTATTTTGAAGGGCAAAATGACAGCCGATTTCGCATTATCCGCGCTATTAAAAATCGTTTTGGCGCAGTCAATGAGTTGGGCGTGTTTGCGATGACTGACCGTGGTCTAAAAGAGGTGGCTAATCCCTCAGCCATTTTTTTATCACGACAGCCCGAGCCAACCCCTGGAAGTGCTGTCATGGTTACTTGGGAGGGATCTCGTCCGATGCTGGTTGAGGTACAAGCATTGGTGGATGAGGCCCATGGTCAGCAAGCCAAACGTGTTACGGCGGGCCTTGAACATAATCGTTTAGCTATTTTACTTGCAGTATTACATCGCCATGGTGGCATCGCAACCTTTGATCAAGATGTCTTTATTAATGTTGTCGGCGGCGTAAAAGTCACTGAAACAGGTAGTGACTTGGCGTTACTTGCGGCGGTGGTGTCAAGCTTACGAAACCGTGTCTTTGCAAGTGACACCATTATTTTTGGTGAAATAGGCCTTGCTGGTGAAATAAGGCCCGTACAAAGTGGCCAAGAGCGCTTGAAAGAAGCGGCCAAGCATGGCTTTAAACGTGCCATTGTTCCTCATGCGAATGCACCTAAGCAAGATCTAGGGATCGAGGTTGAGCCGGTTAAGCATTTACAAGAGATGTTGGAAAAAATGTAAGGCACATCGCCAAAGGTTATCCGTTCAATCTTTTGTATGTGTATATAACAAATCAAGCCCATTACCTGTATCGCTGGTGGTGACTTGTATACTGAAGTATTTATTTAATAAGTATTTTAGAGTTAAGACATTACTGTCATTCTGCAAAACACCAATGTTGTAACTGACATAAATTCGTTTGGACAGTGATTTTCCAACGACCACGGTTGTGTTTTCGCCCCCTTGAGTTGGTGCTTGATTGTATGGAGTATTATTTTGCACATTAAAGTCAATACCAAGACTTTGTTTTAATTGCGAAAGAAGTTGCAGGCCTTTGGTGCCGGAATCAAGATTCATCGAGGAAATAGCTGCCAGTAATAGTTGACCACCCGATTTGCTCGCTTGGTTCGCGGGCTTGCCTAGAATGAGCAGGGATAAAATATCCGACTGAGACAAATTCGCGGGGATAGAAAATAGCCTGATTTTGTGGGCGTTTAACCGCCCAGTGAGCTCGACACCGACGGTAGTTTGGCTGCCAATATCGATGGTATCAATGTTGGTTGCACTAAAATCGAGTAATCGGTCGGTACTGGCAAATTTTGAATTGTTATCATCAAATTTGCGAATCGCGCGAATATGGAGACTGGGGCTGTCAGTTAATCCACCGGAAAATACTAATTGCCCCTGTTCGATGATTAAATCTTGGCCATAGGCTTTGTATTTAGCGTCGCGAAGGTTTAACTCCCCTGTCGCTCGTGATGCACTGTGAGGGGACTGTTGAATACGGATTGCCCCATCAAGAAAGCCGCGCAATCCCTTTACATCCAAGTCGACATTTTGTCCCATTTTAATGTGCACATCTGTTGATAAGTTGAACGGGTTTTCCGTGGTTGTTTTTTCTTTACTAATAAAAATGACATCTTCCGATAAACTCACCGTGTTGCTAAACGATAGTGGCTTTAAAAGCGCTGAAGGTACCAGGATATTTCCCGTGATATCAATGGACTTAGGATTGATTTGCATGGCTAATTGAGGTGAAACATTGATGCTGTAGTCAGCGGTTTTTATCGCTGGAAAATCGTCTCCAATCAGTGTTAACTTCCCCGTGAGCCGGGGCGAAAAATCACCTTGGCCTTTCAGCGTCAATGCATGGCCATTCGAGGTGATGACCCCCTGAGTTTGCCAATGATGATTGCTACTTTGTAATTTGAGTTGAATAGGGGCAAATGTGATGCCTGATTTTGGGATAAATAGACTGGCATTGGTAAAAAGTAGCTCTCCATTCACGATAGGTTTGGCAACAGTACCTTTGGCAGTTAGCTTCATTTGTAATTGCCCACGCAATGTTTCACCTGCTTTGCTTAACCCTTGTAGGAAGTCTTGAGAGTTAATTTGCAAATTTAATTTTCCATCGATGTTTTGGCGGGTTGTTGTTAGCTCCTCCCAACGAAAGTTGGGTAGACTGAGGGCTACATTAATTGTCTTGTATTGGTCAATCGTAAATAACCCTTTCATATCTAAAGATTTTGGGGAGAGATTGACGAATATATCCCCCCCTTTAAAGGGGAGAATCGGGAGAGGGCTGTCGGGTGGAAATTGGTAGGTACCTGGATTGATCGTGAATTTCAACGTGGCGTTTTGTGTCCCATAAACCGAGCCTTTCGCGCTAATAATGGTTTTTAAATGACCCTGTGGGAAATAGATCGTACTGTTCACATCTGCCCGTTTATTTTTTACATGGGCTGTTAGTTGCCATTGTGCTTTGACGGGTGTTTCAAAAAGCATATCGGTTTTTAACATAAAATCAGGCACTGTACCGTCGATGCTTAAATTCCCTTGACTGGCTTTAAGTGTTGTTGTTTTGAAAGGCCATGTCGCATCGTACCAATGCGCTTCGGAATGTATATCGAGACCATTTTTCAACGTACCACGAATATTGCCTTGTGCCGGGCCGTTAAATTGGCCTTGCCAACGATACAGCGCTAAATCTCCGTTCAGTGTGATGTTACCTTGAAGACCCTGTTGTTGAATGAATTGCAGGTTAATCGTCGTTGGAAAGCTCCCATTTGATTCACCGCTGCCATTAAGCGCTAAATGAATGGTAGCGAGCTTTGTCTTGAGTGACTGAATCGCCCAGAGATGATGGTTCATCGTACCGATTAACTCGAGGTTGTTAAACTGCTGCGCGTTGTCAAAATGTTGAACTTTAATTTGTTTGATGGCTAGTTTGTCGATTTGTAAATTAAATGGTGGGGCAATCACATGATGGGCAGGGCCGTTGATCTTAACGGTTAACAGATCAGCCTCTAGTGCGACGGTTAATTGGTGATGGAGTAGCTCAGTTAATTTCCAATGGATACTTCCTTCTGTGAGTCGTATGTGCAAAGTGTCTTCGTCGTAAGATAGTGTATTGAAGGAAAAATGGTTAATGAGCTGTCCAGTCGCTCTGTGTAGATGAATTTCTCCAGGCAAAAATAGATTTGCAAATTTAATGCTCGTATATAATCCGGGTGTCGTTGTAAACAAGAAGCCTATCAGACTTGCTAATGCAATAAAGAGCATCGAGAAAATATAGAGGATTTTTTTCAAATAGCTCATGAGAGATCGGGCCCCATATTAACCACAAGCTTTGGTGAGTGATCGCGTAATCGGCCTAGATGGTTATCAACAGCCTGTGCAACGGCCACTTTGATAGGGCCAATTGGAGATACCCACATTAGACCAAAGCCTACGTCATATTTAAATTTGCTGGCACTGGGTTGATAGACATCACCGCTGTCAAAAAATCCCAGTAAATACCATTTTTTAAAGGTCTCTTTTTGTATTTCCACGCCACCATAACTAATATATTTACCGGGGCCTATGGAGTTAAAATCATACCCTTTAAGATTGGCAGCCCCTCCCAGTAATTGGGCGATTGAAATGGGTATTTTGTCAACATTGTTAATTTGTGTTGTTCCTTGGATGGTGTGTAGATAAAGTCGGGTGCGGATGGGGTCAATGGTAATTGCCGCTTTTGCGTCGATAGCGATTTGAGCCATATTAGCGCTTGATAACAGTGGCGTCGCTGCAGCGATGCCATTGATTGTTATACCGTAGCCGGAAGGGGAGAACAAGCGATCGGTGGTTTTGTTCCACGTAAAAATTGCTTTGGGATAGAAGAATTGTTCTTCTGTTAATTTGCTTTGCCCTTTGTAGAAGTAGCTCTCATGCAGGGCATTAATGGACAAAACACGTTGATAATCACTTAAGACATGCTGCTGTGCTAGCGACAAGGTCAATGAATTACTGCGACCAATGTTGTAGTCGAGGTTGGTAGCACCTCCAGTAATGGCATAGTTATCAATCACGGGGTTTGAGCCAGGAATGAGGTATTGCGCTTGCAGCGCATTTTCCTGGAGAGAACCTTGTGCTATGGCATTGAATTTATGACCCCAGCGATTAACGGGTATAACATGTAGGCCGATTAATCCACGCGGTCCTGTATCCGTCCCATAACCGGCACCTAATGAGTAACTGAAACGGCTGCTAGGTTGTAGGCTGATATCAATCGGTACGTGTTGTTCTTCTTTGGTCAATGGTTTGACATTAATCGTTTTAAAATAACCGCTGGCGGCTAGGTTGGTATTAAGTGCTAATATTTGTTCGGGTGAATAGGGTTGTCCATATTTAAACGGTACATAGCGTTGCAGTAATTTAGGTGAAATATAGGTTGGTTTAAAGCGTATTTGACCATAGTAATACTGTGGCCCAGTATCGAACAATAGAATGATTTTGGCGGTATATTGCTGCATGTCGATTATAATTTCTGATTTTTCAAAGGATGCGTGTAAATACCCTAAGCTTTCGGCAGCAGATGATAATGCGTCTTTCGCATCGTCGTAATGCGTATTATTCAGTGGCTGCCCTGTTTTGATAGGGAGGGCGTTGATCGTTTGCTGCATTTTGGGATTGTTTGCGCCCTCACCCTTAAGTTCTGCGCTCAATGAAGTGATTAACATTTGTGGGCCAGGAATAATATGAGCGCCAAGGTTTTCAGGGGATAGCGTGATTTGTGGTTTAAAATAACCGTAAGGATACATCGCTTTTGCAATTTGAGCCTGTAGTTCCCCTGGTTGTTGGTTTGCAAGGGCTTTGTCTTGGTATAATTCCGTTAGGCGGCGTTGCACATTCAGTAACACATCGCCATCAACGCCGGTAATTTGGAGGTTGATAGGCTTTACGGCACCCAATAAGGGTATCCAGCAGATGATAAGAAGTAATTGTTTGAGTTTGCTCATACGTGTTCAGTGACTGCTAGTTCCTTCAATCGATAGACAAGCGCCAATGCATCGCGAGCCGATAAATTGTCGGCATCAACTTTCGCTAATTCACTGTATACGGCTGAAAGTGGCATCGGCGTTGTTTTGGATGGATGTTTTACAGTTGATCGATGTTGGCCTTCTTGTGCCTGTTGTAAATGTTGGTTAGCAAGCTTTAATACTTCAGCTGGGATACCCGCAAGGGCTGCTACTTCTAATCCATAACTACGGCTCGCGTGGCCATCTTCTACTTTATATAGAAATACGATGCCCCCGCCGGTTAAAGTGGCTTGCAGATGGACATTACGTACGTTTGGAAATTCTTCGGGTAAGGTGGTTAATTCAAAATAATGTGTGGAAAAAAGGGTGTATGCCTTCACTGTGCTGGCAAGATAAGCACAACAGGCATAAGCCAAGGCCATGCCATCATAGGTGCTTGTTCCTCGACCAATTTCATCGATCAAAACCAAGCTTTTTGCGGTTGCTTGTCTTAAAATATGTGCTGTTTCAGACATTTCAACCATAAAAGTAGAGCGTCCTGCAGCAAGATCATCACTGGCGCCAATACGGGTAAAAATTTTATCGATGGGTCCTAAACGAACGTTGGTCGCTGGGACAAAACTACCGATATGCGCCAGTAATACGATCAAGGCATTTTGCCGCATATACGTAGATTTCCCCCCCATATTAGGGCCTGTAACGAGAAGAATGTGTTGCGACGGTTTGAGTAGCAAATGATTTGCAATGAACTTTTCCTGTAAAACATGCTCAATCACCGGGTGACGGCCGTCGTGTATTTCAATGCCTGCCGTTGCAACCAAATCGGGACAGTGCCAACTGAGAGACTCTGCGCGTTCAGCAAGATTGCTGAGTGCATCGAGCAGACTGAGTCCATCAGCGATTTTGGTCAGTTGTCCAATGGATTGGTGAATTTCATCTAATAAATTCTCATAGAGCCATTTTTCTCTTGCTAATGCTTTGAATTCTGCTGATAACACCTTTTCTTCAAATGTTTTTAATTCTTCGGTGATGTATCGCTCCACATTTTTTAAAGTTTGTTTGCGTCGATAATGCAGTGGCACTTTTTCTGCCTGGGATAGCGGCAACTCAATGAAGTAGCCGTGTACTCGATTAAATCCAAATTTTAATGATGATAGCCCGGATCGCTCTTTCTCTTCGCGCTCTAGGGTTAATAGTTTTTCTGTGGCGTTATCGCTTAGTCCACGAAGTTCATCAAGTTCTTCGTCAAACCCTGATGCGATGACGCCGCCATCGCGAATGAGCATGGGCGGGTTATCGACTAGCGCTTGATTTAATAAGTCGTTTAACAACGGCAAAGGTGTTAGTCGGTGAGAAATTTCTTGCATCAAGACGACTTTGTTACCTGATATAGTCTCATGAAGTGTTGGAAGTAAAGATAAAGTTTGTCGTAGCTGTATTAAATCGCGCGGACGGGCTGATTTTAAAGCAATTCGTGAAATGATGCGTTGCACATCGCCGACTTGGCGGAGTAGGGTGTGTAACGTCGATGCTTGTTGCTGTTCTATCAACTCAGCGATTGCGAGCTGGCGGGCCTGAATCTGAGCATGGGAGCGCAAGGGGCGTCCAAGCCAACGTTTAAGCAGGCGACTCCCCATCGCACAGGCGGTATGGTCAAGAATGGCCAATAAACTATTGTCTCGGCCACCTTGATTGTTTTCAAATAATTCTAAGTGACGTTGAGTGGCTGCATCCAATTGCAGATAGTCATTGCATTGCTCCAAAGTTATCGTGGTTAAATGCGGCAACGCTTGTCGCTGAGTCGTTTGTAGATAGGCTAATAAACAGCCGGCAGCTTGGTGTGCGATAGGGTAATCGTGTTCACCAAACGCATTTAAATCATTTACCTTGAATTGTTCACAGAGTAAATCACGGGCTCGTTTTGCGTCAAAATCCCAAGATGGGCGGACTTTAATAACGCCGGCATTGTTCATGTTGAGTTGTGGAAATGATTCATGCAGCAAAATCTCTGCAGGTTGTAGCCGGGTAATTTCTGCGGCAAGTTGTGCGTCGCCATTGACTTGTAACAAATGAAAACGACCACCACTTAAATCAACCCAGGCAAGGCCAAATTGTTGGCGGTTTTGGCAAATAGCTAATAATAAGTTATCACGGTTGGCTTCGAGCAGCGCTTCATCGGTTATGGTCCCGGGAGTGAGAATTCGTACCACTTGGCGGTCAACAGGCCCTTTACTGGTGGCTGGATCACCGATTTGTTCGCAGATAGCAACCGATTCGCCTTTTCTTAATAACCGAGCTAGATAATTTTCAACCGCATGATAGGGGACACCTGCCATAGGAATAGGCTTGCCGGCAGATTGTCCACGATGTGTCAGTGTTAAATCAAGTAATTGTGCGGCTCGTTTGGCATCGTCAAAAAATAATTCATAGAAGTCACCCATGCGATAAAGTAATAGCAAGTCTGGGTGAGCTGCTTTTATGCCCAAGTACTGCTGCATCATTGGCGTGTGGTTTGCGGACATGGTGTGCGGATAAAATAAATGTGCCCTGATTCTAGCAAATATATGGGTAGATGGGATCTCGAAATGAATAAAATCACTTAACTCCTTCACTTAACGTAGAATTTTGTTAGACTAACGATTGCATCACTAATAAAAATAACGAGGGAGAATGGTATGAAACATTTAGGAACGATAGTTTTAGCAGGACTGATGGCTGGATTGTTGACTGCTTGTGGTCAAGAAGCACCAAAACCAACTGAGGTGAAGGTTGATGCTCAAGGCGCGCCCGCAGCACAGGCAGAGCCTGCTGCAAAAGCAGAGCCAGCAGCTGCCCAATCAGAACCAGCTGCAACTCACTAGTAATTTTCTAGCCCTTTCGGCAGAATAGAACCCCATTTGATGATGGGGTTTTTTTTTGGAGTCAGTGTTGTGATGAGAGAGCCCGTTGATGCGGTGATTACTTGGGTAGATGGTCATGAAAAGGCTCACGCAGATAAGCTCACCCATTATCTGACTCGAATGGGTATCGTCAATACGCCGGAAGCCGCGTCCCCCACTCGTTTCAATCAATGTGGGGAAATTGATTATTGTGTGAAATCCATATTGCGTTTTGCTCCCTGGATCCGGTCTATCTATATCGTCACTGATGCACAAAGGCCTGCAATTATAGAACAGTTCGTTGGCACCCCTGAGGAAGAAAAGATAAAGCTTATCGATCATCGCGATATTTTTCGTGGTTATGAAGATTGTTTACCCACATTCAATAGTATGACCATCGAATGCATGCTTTGGCGTATTCCAGGGCTATC
>CAMBDN010000079.1 GCA_945865355.1 Legionella genomosp. 1 | reverse complement strand
CAAGTCACTATAACTTTCAGATGGCGCATCTCGACTTTCATCTTTAGGCAGCGCCCAGTTATTACGATCTTTTAATGCGTCAGTAGCTATTTTTTCTATGGGGCGAATATACTCTGCTTTGGCTTGTGATAAAATTTCAAAAAATCCCGGATATTGACTCGTGTCACGTTTATCAAGGGAAGGGTTGCCGCCGGCTAATAATCGTTTTTGTTCTTGTAAAATCGCATCTTCACTAACATCCAACTCATCACCTGAATCTAGCAATGTGACCCTTTTGTCGCGGTTGCGCTTGGATGCACAACTATTTGAGTTTTCTGTGCATTTACCAAAGAAATTGGGTAGAAAGCCTGTAAAAGGTAAACGCATTGAATTGAGAAAATTGCTTGAGGATCCAAAGCAGACCTGGGTCTCTTTAAATGTGAATTGGTATGGTGGTATTCAAAAAACGATCGAGTGCTTGAGCTTCACTTGCTTGTGGTACCATGCAGGAGAACCACCAGTCACCTTCGCTGAGACCAGAATGCACCTTGGTGTTGAAACACAACGCCAGTGGTCAGATAAAGCAATTCACAGAACAACACCATTATTGATGGCTCTGTATTCTTTGCTAACATTGATAGCCCTTGAGATGAACTAAAATAAAGCATTGGTTGTTGCAGAAACAACTTCATGGTACGACAAAAAAGGAGAGCTGACTTTCACCGATATTATTTTGTTAGTGCGGCGCTCCCTTTGGGCAAGACGATTTTCAAAGTCTGAAAATGGCGAGGACTCATTAAAAATCATCAATCAAAACACCAAATATATCCTTGATCAGCTTGCCTTGGCGGCTTAGTTGCCTAGACTAAAGCCTGTCAACGTTGTTCGGGGCCCGAAATGGATACCCGCTATGTGGGTTCTTCACTCTGTTTATAGTATGTGCCAGCGGGTACGGCAGCAGGTGTGGTGTAGTAAAAAAGAACTTGCTCAGGCAAGTTTTGTTATTGGCTGATTCAAGCCGGGCTTGGCGGCAAGCTCGCGGGCATCAAAAAAGATCAAAGTCGAGGTGAAGGAATAAGTTTATACTTATTTTGAGCGTCGCTTCGCTCCGGTTTGATCGGCATCGAGTGGAATCCTTGATCGACATCAGTGGAATGCGCAGGAAGCCACTCGATTCACACAGCCCTTGCAATATAGCGCCTTTTTCACGCCTTTTTGCCTGCTTATATCGCTTTGATAAATTCTTTAAATAAAGCTCCATCGATAGCTTCCCCATAGCAATGTCCCTTTTTTGCTTCGGTAACATTAGTTATGAGGCAACTCGCGGTAGGTGTTTAAACTTGAAAAAAGAAACGTTCTAATATATACTACAAATGTAGCAGTTAATGACATTTGTGGGTGGTAATATGGGTATTCCAATAAGAATTGATGAGCTAATTTATAATGAAGCTAAAAAAGTGGCTCGTTCTGAATTTCGGTCAATTCCACATCAAATTGAGTATTGGGCTAATTTAGGAAAATGCGCACTAGACAACCCCGATTTGCCTATTGAGTTTATAAAAGAGACTCTCATGTCTAAACGGCAAGATAGATCTTTGGCTGAACCTTTTCATTTTGAGGTTAGTGGTGATTGATATAACCATTAAGCAAATGCCTTCATTCAAAAGGGTTTATAAAAAACTGCATAAAGAACATAAGGCTATTGTTAATGAAGCAATTCAAGCCATCGTTAAAAACCCCTCCATTGGGGAAGAAAAAAAGGGCGATTTAGCTGATGTGTTTGTCTATAAATTTAAAATTCATAATCAAGAATTTCTTTTGGCCTATGAATGGGATCCTTTGAACAGACTTTTGCTGGCTCTTGGTGTACATGAAAATTTTTATCGCACTTTGAAAAAAATATCATGATAAATCTCTACCGGATATCAACTGTTTCACATTAGGTTGGTAACAGGATCACAGCCATGTGGTGAAAATCTGGCTCCGTTGCAAAAAAGATTCAATTTACAAAAGCCTAAGTTTTGGGCAGATCTCAACTGTATAGACCAAATTGTTCATTGATAAAGGAGACCTCAGTACGAGTTCCATACATCCAGATATCGAACTGTCCTTTTTTGAACATCCGCATCATTTCAAATCCTTTAATCGTTGCGTAGGCGGTTTTCATGGATTGAAACCCTCGGACTGGGTTAATAAGACGCTTTAGCTTTCCATGATCTGCTTCCAGTCGATTGTTACGATACTTTATTTGTAAATGCTCCACATCCGCAGCAAGCGTTCCTTCCTGTTTTAACTCTTTAATAGCCTGGCTATAAGCTGGATTTTTATTGGTATTAATCACGTTGATATCACAAGTCGGATTGTTTTTTATTAGTTTCTTAATAAATCGTTTGGCAGCAATGGCATTGCGTCGATGTGATAGATAAAAATCAATTGTATTACCCCGTTCATCAACTGCACGATAGAGGTATTTCCATTCTCCTTTTATCTTGATGTAGGTTTCATCCAAGTGCCAACGTCTAGAATATCGTTTCTTATGCCATTCAAGTCGTTTTTTAAGCTCAGGAGCATAATGCTGAACCCAGCGATAAACTGTAGTGTGATCAAGCTTAAGAACGCGTTCCTCCATCATTTCTTCCAAATCCCTATAGCTGATGCCGTATTTACAATACCAGCGGACACTTTGCATAATCACTTCACCATGAAAGTGACGCCATTTAAATGCAGCGCGTTTGCTTGAACGCATCTTGATAGTCCCTTGGGGAGATCTGGTTAGATTAATTATAAACTACTAGCTGTTTTTGCAACGGAGCCAAAAAAAACATTATTCAAGAAAATAGACATATTTGATAAATTTTGGTACAATTGGGGGTATTTGTAAACATTATCCAGGGGGATAACATGCCTAAATATTTAAATACTTGTGGAAATATACCACAAATTTGCGCAAATAAACTATACACACAAGACTTAAAAAGTTATTTTGACAGTGAGTTTATTAATAAGCAGCGTCCTACTGTGGTTGCTATTGGCTCCGGCAATGGATCCCATGAAGTATATTTCAGAGATAGTATGAATTTGCATCTTGCTGCTTACGATAATAATCCAAAACAGGCCTGGATTCAGCGAGCAAATTTGCCAGAAGATAATGAAAAGGTATTACCAGTAGATTGTAGTAATGTTATTTTGTTTTGTTTTCAGCTTACCCAGAAGGATACCTTGGAACAATTTTAGATACTTATAAAAGCCGTGGCGGAAAAATGTTGTGTGTAGTTGTTGAAGGCGATTTAATGACATCTATGCATGCTGGTTTCGAACCAGAAGCAAAAGCGGCAGAAGAGCAAGGTGATTATAGTGATAATTATGAAACAAATACATTATTAGGTCGTTCAATCGATGGCATGCAACGTACAGATTTTGTCATTGGTGGTGCGATTGTGGGTTTCGTAAATGCCCCAACAAATTTGTGTTTTTTTGGGTCGGGATGGCAGCATGAAGCCTTGCAAAGGATAAGCAAAGAATACTCATACGAATTAATGAAAAATTTTCAAAGCAAAAATTACTCGTTATCCTCAAGTTTTACTGCAGTAGATGAGGATGATCTGAATCAAGCAGCAGCTGGACTAAGTAGAGTAAGAAGTATATTTTTCTATAATGATGAATTAGATGAAGATCAGATATGTGGTGATAAATTACAACAAACTTTGGTCTCATCTAGTATGAGCTAAATTTGAACTAAATTTATAATTTCATCGAGCTTCAAAATATAAATTTTACTAGCTTGATATAAACTGAACTGATTTTCACTCCCATATTCCGCTAGAAAATCATTTTACGAGTTTTACTCATGATTTTTCCGAGGAATTTGGGAATAATTTAAGACGATCGTTTGCTTCCGATAACAAAATTAGAATACGAATTTGAAGAGTATAGGTAATATAAATGGCCTATTTACCAATTTCCAGAAGTATTCCCTTCTATCCGTCACTTAAAATCTGAATCAAAATCGATCATACCTAACGCAATTGATCACTATCCAATCTGTTTTCTGGAGAACATGTTAATTTTCGTCGGTAACACTGCCGTTCTATGTGTAAATTACAACCATCCATGAATTTCGAACGATAACTGGCCGCACTCTGATTTCATGCCATTTTTCTCGTTTCTAATGATTCATCAAGAAGCATGGGGCAGTGGGTGGTGCCCGAATACCAGACGATGCCATGATCGGCACGCATGATTTATTTTTGACCTTTTGTTGACCTTGAGAAGCCAAAATTAGATCATAATTAATCATGCTTTTCTACTTTTTTTCTAAAAATTATTCCCATTAAATCAATGTATTACTCATTTGAAATGAGAGGATTCATCAGCGCGCAGGCGGGCAACCATCCATCAAAATAATCTAATGCACAAGTCGAGCCACTGAGGATTGTTTTGCTCAATTAGGTTTATTTTCCATTGTCTGTTCCACTTCTTGATGCGTTTTTCTCTAGTTATTGCTTCATAAACACCAGAGTGAATTTCATAATAAACCAAACGATTAACATTGTATTTTTTTGTAAATCCTTCAGCCAAGCCTTCCATGTGCCTTGCTGGCTAATATGTAAACAAAATATTGTTTCTCTTCCATTCTTCATCCTGGTTGGGTGCTAACATCCTCTTTTTCTTGCTGGACCACCATTACTTTTCCATAGGGTAATCCGCTGCTATATGATAAATGATTCAGGGCTCACAGGTTTTTCAAGGTGAATTTAGAGACGGCATGGCGCTTTCGAAAGCGCATAGTGACGAAGAACCTGTGCTCCCATTTCAAACGATGACATCACAAAAAGTTACCTATATATTATTTGCTGTTGTTACCCTCGGGATATCGGTGGCTTCGGGCTTAATCAATGGCATCGCAAGTAGCCTGGTAAAGGTGAGCCCGTACAGAGCACACAAAAAGAAGGGACGCGTGGAACTCGCTTATTAAACTAATCGCCTATACTTACAAGGAGTGATGACTACATTTAAAGGAGTGTTTCAATGAGCACCTTAACAAGACTAGCTATCTCACTATCACTGGTGGGGCTTAGTTGCTCGTTACCCATCACTTCAATGGCTACAACGGGTGCAGCTCTGCACGCGAAGGTCACAACACACAAAGAACAAAAAGAATCGCTCTTATTTGTCTTACGGGCCGAAACAGCTGTTATTGCAAAAGAGGATAGTGGCTATACGCTTACCCTAGAAGGCATGGATAATAAAGTCTTATACTTTGCTGACAGGCCCGTGAGGCTTGCGGGTTTTATTACCATGGATAATCTTATGAATGATTGGGCTAAAGGGGCTAACAGCTTTCAAGATAACCCGCCTAATGCGGCTTTCGTACATGGTAATTTGAAAACCAATGATAAAGGAATGGCGGCGGCTATTCCTCTGGAATTGATAAATCCCGTAGCAAGCGAGAATGGCTGGATGTTTCACTTGAAAAAGTTGGATGGGGCCATTAGTGTGGGGACTTATAATAGGCTAACTTTATTCATTGACGGCGACTGCATCCCTATCTGTTCAACTATAGGCCAAGGTTTGGGGGGGAAATGACGCATTTTGATTAGGAAGAGAAGATATACAGTTGGGTATGTTAGGTGATCATTGTGCGACGCACCCTAAGTGGTCGACATGGAATTACGACCGTTGGCAAGGGCTCTTGCTCTGATAGTCTTCACTGCACACGCGCGTGCAGTCCCTTTGCGCTTTTAAAATAAAACCTGCTCTCTCATAACCGCCGTGACGGCTATGATTCTGGCTTTATCGGTTTGCATTTCGCCAACCAATAACTTACTTATGCTCACACCCTAAAACCAATTTACCGACTGCCTTTCGACTGATCAAAATGTCATGTGCTTGTTGTAACGAGTTTTCATTCATTTGCCCTAAATCCAAGCCTACAGTGGTTTTAATTTTTTGGTTTTCAATGAGCGTAGCTACTTCATTTAATAGATGGTGTTGCTGAATCATATCATCTGTTTGATAAAGGGAACGTGTAAACATAAGCTCCCACACAAAGGACGCACTTTTGCTTTTCAGCAAAGCAATATTAATAGGATGCTCAGGATCAACAATTGAACAAATCTTGCCAAAGGGTTTAATGACCTTTGCCATTTGTTCAAAGTGCATCGCTAAGCTATTCATACAAAAGATATCATCCACTTCCTTAAAACCCAGTTTTTCCAATTGAGTGACAAAATCGTCGTGATGATTGATAACATGATCAACACCTAAAGAGGTCACCCAATCAGCAGACTCCTGTCGAGATGCTGTTGCAATAACAGTTGTATTGCGATTGAACCCACACCACCAGCAGCGCCAATTAATAGAACTAATTTTGACTCGGTATCTTTTATTTTTGAAATTTGCAGGCGCTCAAACAACGCTTCGTAAGCCGTAATTGCTGTTAAGGGAAGTGCTGCCGCATCTTTAAAAGAAAGGTTTTTTGGCATGTATCCAACAATCCGCTCATCTACAATATGAAACTCAGCGTTGGTTCCAGATCGATTGATCGCGCCAGCATAATAGACGTTATCCCCAGGTTTGAAAATTTGGGCCTTTTTACCTACATCAACAACGGTGCCTGCGGCATCCCAACCTAATATTTTACGCTCAAGTGGCTTATCAATTAAGCCATTTGCAACTTTATAATCGATTGGATTGACCGATATCGCCTCAATTTTAACAAGAAGATCTCTCTCTCTCCTAAAGGCGCTAACTCTTGTTCAACTTTTTTAAATTGAACGCGTTTGTTCTTCTCATGATAATAAGCAGCAAATGCTTTCATAGGGACCATCCACCGGTAAATATTGAAATACTAGCACGCCTTTATATCAATGTGCAGTTACCGGTATAACGCGCGGGCCTTGATGTCTTTGCCGTCAAGCATATAATCGATGGCACGCCGCATAATTTTTTTCGCAATACTTAATACGGCATCATCGTCTAATTTATCTTCCGACAAAGCAATAAGATGTGCTCCATTAATACCCTCATCCGCTAGCACAAAGCCCTCACCAGCAATGAATCGATAATGTCTATCCCTATCAATAGGTCGTTCAGTTCGTGCATCATGGGTAAGAGACATGGAGTAACCACACACAGTAAGCAATACCCATTCAAACCGTCGCAATACCCTCTCGATAGCGTAGCGGTCCGGAGCCACCATTAAGGTTTGTAAGGTCAAGGCATAGGCCTTATATAATATTAAAGAAGGATCATGTGGTTTTAACGCGTGATGAAGTAGTTCATTGACATACAGACCTGCAAAAATGTTTTGCCCCACAAAAGCGATTGGCGATGCCGCTATTTCAAGCCGACGAACGAAATGAGCATCACCTCGCACATCAATTGCTAGCCATAAAGGGATAAATGCTTGTAACAGCGCTTGTTTTTTAGGAGCACGCCCTCCTTTATAAAAACAATGCACCAAGCCATGCTCTAGTGTAAAAAAAATGACCCGCGCACTGGTATCACCCGACCAGGATTTGTGTATCACCCATGCATCAGTGATCATATCCAAGCTGCTTCAGTAATCGCTCATCATCAGACCAACCCGATTTTACTTTACACCAGCAAACTAAAAATACTTTTTTCCCTAATAATTTCTCCATTTCAACTCGAGCACTGCTTGCCATTTCTTTCAGTTTGCTACCCTTGTCACCGATAATCATTCGCTTATGGTTATCTTTCTCGACCAGAATCAACGCGTGAATGCGTATTAATGCACCTTCGTCTTTATATGATTCAATATCAACCGTTGTTGAATAAGGCAACTCCTGGCCACAAAGACGGAAAATTTTCTCGCGCAATAATTCCGCACACAAAAATTTCGTTGAACGATCGGTAAATTGATCTTCACCAAATAGATGAGGACCTTCGGGCAAGACGGCTTGAAACTGTTGTTGCAAGGTATCCACTTGGACGCCCGTTTTAGCAGATATGGGGATGATGGCAGAAAAATTATATTGTTGACTAATGGTCTCTATCCAAGGAAGGAGCTTTGTTTTGTCGGTTATTTTATCGACTTTATTCACAACCAGAAAACAAGGTACGCTAACTTGCTTAATTAAACGCAGCACATAATCATCTTCTTCGTCCCAATGGGTCCCATCGACAACAAAAGCAACGGCATCCACATCACGTAACACATTAATTGCTGTTTTATTCATCATTCGGTTCATCGTTTTTTTAGAACCCTGATGAATACCCGGGGTATCAACGTAGACGAATTGGTAATTTTCTTCGGTACGTATGCCTAGAATACTATGTCGCGTTGTTTGGGGCTTACGCGAGGTAATACTGAGTTTTTGATGTAGAATTCGGTTGAGTAGTGTCGATTTACCGACGTTTGGCCGCCCAACTAAGGCGATATAGCCACAATATGTTGTCATTACTGAATAGCCCTGTCTATTTTTGAATCATTTTATCAGTATCTCGTTCATTTATCTATGATAATATCATGCACGAATTGATTCACATTAAATGTAACCGAAGGTCGAAAAAAAAGTAATCGTTGATTCATATTAAAGGTAACCGAGGAGGTTACTGGAAATGATGAGTCTGGAGCAGAAAAAAGCTTACTTGGAAACGATACGGAGGCGATATAAAAAAGCAACACGTCAACAAAAAGCAACAATATTGGACGAATTCTGTTCTATATGTAGATACAATAGAAAATATGCTGTTCGATTGCTTGGAAAAAAACAAAAGAAAAAACGAGGACGTCCTGGACGAAAGCCAAAATATGACGCGCTAAATCTTCTCAAACCATTAAAAGCGATTTGGTTTGCAAGTGATCAGGCTTGCAGCAAGAAGCTAAAAATAATTGTTCGCGAATGGTTACCTTATTATGAAAGTGAGCAAGGTTTACTTGATGATCTAGTCCGTGGTCAGCTGTATAGTATCAGCCCATCCACAATAGATCGCCTTTTAAAGCCAGTACGTCTTAAGTACCCAAGCAAAGGAAAGTCTGGTACAAAACCAGGTCGATTGCTGAAGAATCAAATACCCATAAAAACCGATCATTGGGACGTCACTCAACCAGGTTATATGGAGGCAGATACGGTTGCGCATTGTGGCAATTCGCTTGCTGGAGATTTTGTTTGGAGCCTTACATTAACGGATATAAAAAGCACTTGGACAGAGAATAGAGCCACATGGAACAAAGGATCTCACGGTGTACGAGATCAGATTGAAGATATAGAAAAAAGTGTTCCTTTTCAGCTGCTTGGGTTTGATTGCGACAACGGATCAGAGTTTTTGAATTATCATTTGATGCGCTATTTTGCACGACGTGATCAAGCGGTCCAATTTACTCGTTCACGCCCCTATCGTAAAAATGACAATGCGCATGTGGAACAAAAAAATTGGACACATGTTCGTCAATTATTTGGGTACGATAGATTTGATAAACCTTGCTTGGTTGAGCTTATGAATGACTTATACCGGAATGAATGGAGCTTGTATCAAAATCATTTTTGTCCAACAATGAAGCTTGTTGAAAAGAAAAAGATTAACTCTCGTTATTATAAGCGGTATGATACTCCTAAGACCCCATACCAACGTTTATTGGAGTCTGAATATATTACGCAGGATGTGAAAGACAGACTGGAAAAACAACATGCCACCCTTAATCCATTTGCGTTAAAACGAGCTATTGAACGAAAGCTTAAACATATTTTTAAATTCGTTACGGTAACCTCTAATGTAAGACAACGAGTTTAAGGAGGGATGTGGATGACCCTTCGGGACGTATGGACAAAACCATGGACGAAATGTGGAAAACAAAAAAACGTTTTCAACATTATCGCCCACAACTTTGCCCACACTTCACCCACAACCGGTTTGTTTTGATCATAATAATAAGTTTTAATTTTTTTTATTTTTCGATTCTATTTGGGTTACCTCAATTATGA
>CAMBDN010000078.1 GCA_945865355.1 Legionella genomosp. 1 | reverse complement strand
TCTAATTGATTCAACACCAATAGTTTGGATAATGTGGATGGCTCTTGCAATAGCCTTTCATAACCGAGTAAACAACCCTTCTATAAAGCTGTTCTATTTTTGAGCTTGTCTCGATTATAAAACTTTACAGCAGTATACGGACTCAATCCGACTTAATTTGGGCTTGAAGTGACTAGCGAGATGACACAGTTAGATGAACACTCTCAGAAGAACTGTGAAATGAGAATTTTCGAAAGGGTTAAGAGCGACGCTGTTAGTCTTGTTATTGACCAAGGATATAGTCATGTAGAAGCAGCAAGAAGCCTTGATATTCATCATGCGTTGCTAAGTCGATGGGTACGTGAACACATTTTGTACCTAGCTGTTGTAATTGACTTTTTTCCAGAAAGGTTGTTGGTTGGAGTATGAGTTCTCGGATGAAGGCGACGAAAAAGACGAAAAGCCGGCCTTTATGATGAGTATAGGGAAAACGTGTTAGGAACTTAAACTTTGACGCTCTTGCCCTGGGCCAACGCCACGTTTACAATCTTAATTTTTTGAGGTTATGTTATTATGAAAGTTTCAATTATTACGGCCTGTTACAATAGTGCGTCTACAATAGGTGACACACTCAGAACAATCCAAATGCAAACTCATCAAAATATCGAACACATTATTATTGATGGGGGCTCCACTGACGGCACATTAGAGCTTCTGGAGCAACATAAACATCATATCGCCTATTTAAGTTCTGAACCTGACAAAGGGCTTTACGATGCAATGAACAAAGGAATTTCCAAAGCCACAGGTGATATCATTGGATTACTCAATTCAGATGACTTATTTGCAAACGAACACGTGATAGGCCGTGTTGTGAATACTTTATCTGATGAAACGATAGATGCCTGCTATGGCGATTTAGTGTATGTTAAACATGACAACATCAACGAGATTGTCCGCTATTGGAAATCATGCGCTTATACGCCGGAACTGTTTGCGAAAGGCTGGGTACCTGCTCACCCAACCTTCTATCTACGCCGAGCAATTGCTGAACAACATGGGATGCTGTTTAATCTGGATTATAAATTAGCAGCAGATTACGATGTTCTTTTACGCCTGCTGTTCTCTCATAACATTAAAACAGCCTATATCCCTGATGTCATGGTAAAAATGCGTTTAGGCGGTGCTACGAACAAGTCCATAAAAAACATTATTAATCAAAACAAAGAAATTATGCAGGCTTTAAAACGCCATAACTATACGTACTCTCCATTTACATTACTTAGCCATAAAGTAGTAGATAGAGTCCAGCAATATCTCAAAAAGAACACCCATGTTCAATAAAACAATATTAGTTACGGGTGCGAGTGGTTTTATCGGCTGCGCATTGGTTAGATCATTGTGCCAACGCGGTTATGCTGTTCGCGCAACCGTTCGTTCCGCTCACGCATTAGCAAGCATGTCTGAAATGCGCGACAGACTACGCTTAAAAACGCTCACAATTTACAATTTAGGCGAGTTAAGCGACAAAACCGATTGGCGTGAAGTTATTGAATCGGTAGACACCGTTGTTCACTGCGCAGCACGCGCGCACATTTTGTACGAAACAAGCACTAATCCCTTAGAAGAATTCCGTCAAATGAACACGCGAGTCACGGCCAATCTTGGTGCACAAGCTGCCAATCAGGGCGTTAGACGCTTTATTTTTCTAAGCAGCATTGGTGTGCTTGGCCATAACAGCGATTCGATACCATTTACCGATAACTCTGTACCCAATCCTCAAGTGCCTTATGCACAAGCCAAATGGGAAGCAGAACAATCTTTACATGCATTACCGAACGCCATGGACAACATTATCATCAGACCTCCCGTTGTTTATGGACCTGGTGTTAAAGGTAATTTTGGGAAGCTGATCAACTTAGTTAATAAGAACATTCCCCTTCCCTTCGGCGCTGTTAAAAATAGACGTCAATTTATTGGAATAGATAATCTTGTTGATTTTATAATGACATGTATTGAACCAGTGCAGACTATCCATGAAACCTTCCTGGTGGCTGATAATGAGGTCATTTCAACCACGCAATTATTGCAGAGTCTATCGTTCGCAATGGGAAAAAAAGCGCTTCTCCTACCGGTTCCACATAAGCTCCTATCGTGGGGATTAAATTCCATTGGCCAATCAAAATTAGCCGGACAATTACTTGGTAATTTAGAAATCAAATCTAACAACGCCAAGAACATGCTCAATTGGAATCCCCCTTACACAATGCATGAACAGCTGTTAAAATTATTTAACTTAATCGGGATTTAAACTCAAAATCCACTCGCGAACGTAAGGAATAAGAATGAATCAACGTTTGGATGTCACAAAAGAGGAACTCGGTGCATTTACATTGCCTCCCTTAATCATACAAGGCGCTGCATTTCAATCTGGTCAAACATACCCTGACAAAATAGACTATAACAGGCATCCTGCTTACGCATCTCTTATTGCCTCCGCAACATACCAACAAAAATTCAAGTCCCTTGTAATCTTTCTTCGTTATTGTTTTATCGTATTAATCAAGCGTACAATTTCATATGAACAAATTCCAGCACGTCTGCGCAAGCCTAAAACCATAGCTGATTTTGGCCACTTGCTCATACGATCTATTCAACATATTACACGTCTAATTATCCCAAAACATAACATACCCATGAGTGTAAAAAGCAAGCAAGCATTCAACGCACTGCAAAAACAAGGTGTATGTGTTGTGCAACCATCCACTGATGCGTTTCAAACGGTTGCTAATTTAGCTAAGCCTATATTTGAACAACTACGCCTCAAGCGCAGTTATAGATGTGAAGGAAATCGTTCATTTTCTGAATCACGCACAACAGCCCTGCGAACAACGAATGAACCGTTATTTTTATCCGTAATGGCGTTGTTGTCTGAAAACGGCATTATAGATGCAGTTTCTAACTACATAGGACGCCCTGCTGAGATTATCGACATCAATCCACAACTTAATGATTGCAGTGATAATTTTTGGCAGCATGTTTTCCCTGATTTAACATTCGAGAAACCTGCCACGCACTATTGCCATCGTGATGCCTCTGGCGGTGATATTAAAGCAATCATCTATCTCACTGACGTAAAAATTGATAATGGGCCGTTTTCTTTTATTTTGGGATCGCATAGAACCCGACCGAATTTGATCATGAACTTTATACAAGAAGTAAATGATTCCTGTGGATTTTCTTCAACGGATCTTATCTCACGGACGCATTTTTCAGCGCTACCAGCATGTTTGCGTGTCAAATGTGCGTTTGGTAATGACTTATTGTCTAATAGTGTTGACGCACGCGCTATTTTGGCTGCGGAGTGGCAAATAACTGAAAGCCAGGGACATGTCGTTATTTTTGACCCAAAAGGAATACATCGAGGAGGGATGGTGTTATACAAAGAGCGCGCTGTTATAACATGCGTGCTAGCTTAATCAATTTAAGACTAAACAACACAAGGATCACGTTAATGCTAATTAATAAACATGTTTTGGCTGCCAAATTACTACCCGTTTTCAATCGAGTTTTATCACCATTCAAGTTGAAAATTTCAACTAAAAATACGCCAAACAGAGATTTCGGATCATTCATTACCCATTTAAAACAACTGGATGTTCACATTAAAACAGTCATCGATGTTGGTATCGCATTTGGAACGCCCGCTTTTTACAAAGCATTACCTCAAGCAAAATTTTATCTTGTAGAGCCCGTGCCAGGATGCAAGCCGCTTCTTCAAAAACTCGAACAAACGATGGGAGCAACATTTTTTAATGTTGCTGCAGGCGCTGAAGATGGTGAAATGGAATTTTTTGTTCACCCAGATGTATCAGGCTCTTCCTCAAAACGACAATGGGAAGGGGAATCGCTTGATGGCGAGCGCATTACCGTTCCTGTAAAACGATTGGACTCATTAATTCCTGACTCAATCGCACGACCAAGCTTATTAAAAATAGACACTCAGGGAAATGAATTGGATGTGCTTAAAGGTGCGACAACACTTCTGGATAAAATTGATATTGTTATCATTGAAACGTCGTTTCATGAATTTCGTAAAGGCGCGCCTGAAATCCACGAGATTATCGCATCGATGACAGCGCTCGGGTATCGTTGCTATGAAGTATTGGAAGGGCATTACCGTGCCGTTGATAATGCATTAGCTCAAGTTGACATCGCTTTTGTTAAATATGATTCCATACTTCGCTCATCGAAATGTTTTTTTAATAAGGAACAATTACGTAATTATTTGTCAAAGTATGATAATAAAAAGTTGACACGTAATTGATGTCTGTCATGAGAAAGCCTCTTCATCCAGCATGTGTGATGATTTTATATTGGAGCGCTATTCTACTCATCTATTTTTTAGGCCCTATATCCCTGACGCCAGGATTATCTTTTCTTGGCGCCCTATTCCTGCTGTCCCATATACTTTTATTTATTACAGGCTCGACCGTTCCCCTCATCTTGTTGTATAAAAAAAAATCTGTCGCTCAGAATTTAACCAGCTATAATGATGGACATTTGGGCGGTCAATTGATTTGCACACTATTATTTATTGGTGTAATAGGTGGTGTGTTTAGTATTGCTGATAAGTTCGCTGATCTTGCTGGTCTTGGCTTGATGTCAACTTCCAAACTTCGCACATTAAAAGCACAAAGCCTTCTTCACGGTGGAGAAGCACACAGTAGTATTTTATCGGCCATGGCCTTTATATTTTATCCCGCAGGTTTTGTCGGCTTGGTTACAGGAACACTTCGGTACGAACATATTTCACGCTTTGTGCGATTATTATTATATTTATTTGTCGTCATTATTTTTGGTGTTGCAATCCTTGCGGGAGGTCGAAGCCCAATCATGCTATTGCTGTTATTTGTTGGTATTTCTTGTTATATGCGAACGGCTGTTGGCAACCCCTTTATGCCACGTTCTCGAACGCTGCGATGGGGAACCGTTGTCTTGCTGCTCACATTTATGGTGTATAGCAGCATCATATGGACAGTACGATCAGCCGAGGCAAATAAAAACACGGCTCAGTATTTACAACATGCAGCGAGTGTATGGGGGGCCACTCCTAATGATTATTTAGTAGCAACCAGCGCGTGGTTAAATCGCCCTGGATTAACATTTTCTGTCTTAGGTCCTGTTTTTTATCTAACCCAAAACCTTTCGATAACAGAGAAAATATTGGCAGAACCGGATGATATCCCTACTATGTATGGAAGTTATCATATTGATTTATTTGCGGCGGTCCTTCGACGCATCCCAGAAGAGGCATCACTACTCAATGATGGCTATGAAACCTTATTACGTGCGGATATTTATGGTTACTTTACAGGTGCATGGGGAGCATTATTTATTGATTATGGGTATTTTAGTCTAGTAGCCGCAATGCTTTGGGGGGGGTGCGCAGGAATATCATGGGTCAGTTTCAAAAACAATCCGAGTCTTCTCTCAAGTACATTCTATGTGTTTTGGATCTATTCCATCATGATCAGTTTCGCCACTCCCCCTTTTGGTTTTTCGAATTCGTTTATGGTGTTTGTCTGGTTTGTTGTTTTTTATTTGATGAGCGAAGTTTTGTCGGTGTTTTTAGAGCGATTAAAGGCTAGGGTTCCTATTTTCTCGCCTAGAGATTATTCTGGTCAAGTAAAAGTAGACACTTAATCAAAGAGAGATTTATTCCCTTTTTCAAATTTCATAGGACTTACATAATGTAATGATGAATGCAGGCGCTCCGAATTATAAAAATTTTCGACATAATCAATCACATCATTTTTTGCCTGGTGCTAGTTTAAGCCTGCAAATGCACCATCATAGCAGTGAGCACTGGATAGTGGTATGGCAAAATTAGTTAATGGTTAGCAGGAAATGTTTGTTTGTACCAATGAATCGACTTATATACCTGCAGGGTATAAATACCGTTTGGAAAATCCGGGTGTGCTTGAATTAGTGATGATTGAGGTACAATGCGGGAAGATGATATAGTCCGCTACGAAGACGTCCACGGGCGAGCTTAGTGCAAAGTAGTACCAACATTTGGGTATAGATGCGATTTACATGAGGTGTTCTTAGTGAATAAAACGGCATTAATTACAGGGGTTACCGGTCAAGATGGTGCGTATTTGGCAGAATTCCTGATCAATAAAGGATACATCGTTCACGGTATTAAGCGCAGAACATCTCTTTTTAATACACAACGGATTGATCATTTATATCAAGATCCGCATGAGAAAGATCTACGATTAATTCTGCATTATGGCGATATGACAGATAGCAGTAGCTTGATGCGCATTATTCAACAAACCAAGCCATGTGAAATATACAATCTTGCGGCGCAAAGTCACGTGTCAGTATCGTTTGAAGAGCCTGAATACACAGCTAACTCCGATGCATTGGGGGCCTTGCGGGTTTTGGAAGCAATCCGGATTCTAGGCTACGAACAAAAAACCAAATTTTATCAAGCATCGACCTCCGAGTTATATGGTTTAGTACAGGAAACCCCGCAAAAAGAGACAACACCATTCTATCCACGCTCGCCTTATGCCGTTTCTAAATTATACGCCTATTGGATTACCGTCAATTACCGCGAAGCATATAATATGTATGCTTGTAACGGTATTTTGTTCAATCATGAGTCGCCAATTCGTGGGGAAACATTTGTTACAAGAAAAATCACGCGCGGTTTAGCACGGATTAAATGCGAGCTGGAAGAATGTTTGTATTTGGGTAACATAAATGCCAAACGCGATTGGGGTCACGCTAAAGATTATGTCGAGATGCAATGGCTGATGTTACAACAAGAAGTGCCAGAGGATTTCGTCATTGCTACCGGCGAGCAATATAGCGTTCGAGAATTCATTAACCGCGCTGCCCAAGTAATTGATTTAAAACTTCATTGGGAAGGGGAAGGATTGGATGAAAAAGCATACAGTGATGACGGTGTATGTCGAATTGCTATTGATCCACGCTTTTTTAGACCTACCGAAGTAGAAACGCTGCTTGGTGACGCCAGTAAAGCACATAAAAAACTGGGTTGGAAACCACGAATAAAATTCCAGGAGTTAGTCGAAGAAATGATTAATTCCGATTATGAGATTGCATGCAGAGACAAATTTGTTAAAGAGCATGGATTTAAAAGTTAGGATATGTTTGTGGATAGCTTTTCAATAACTACAGGAACAATCTGAGCCTCGCTTTAGAGGTTTGTAAAAATCAGTTTCCTACGTGGCGCGGATTGAGAACTACGTTTGCGGCGGTAGAAAATTTACTACCAATCAGGATTAAAGGTTCAAAGTAAATAGGTTGGATAAAATGAGTAATTATATGCAGCGTCATGATAAAATATTTGTCGCAGGACATCACGGATTGGTTGGATCATCATTTGTCAGGTGTTTTAAAAAACACGGTTATGACAACCTGTTGCTCCGGACCCATAAAGAACTTGATTTAACTGACCAATCAAAGGTTCGTGATTTTTTTGCCGAAGAAAAGCCTGATTATGTACTGATGGCTGCTGCAAAAGTGGGGGGGATCGTCGCTAATAACACTTACCCCGCTGATTTTGGATACCAAAATCAGGCCATCCAAACCAATATTATTCATGCGGCGTGGGAAAACAAGGTCAAACGTTTGGTATTTCTCGGTTCTTCCTGCCTGTATCCCCGTGATTGTCCTCAGCCCATGCGCGAAGAGCATTTACTAACTGGCCTGCTCGAGCCAACTAATAAAGCGTATGCGCTGGCCAAGATATCGGGTATTTCACTATGTGAATCTTTTAATAAACAATATCACACCAAATACCTGGTTGGGATGCCAACCAATTTGTATGGTCCAAATGATAACTATGATTTGCAAGCATCGCATGTGATTCCAGCGCTGATGCGAAAAATTCATGAAGCCAAACTATCAAATCAATCACATGTGGATGTTTGGGGGTCTGGCGTTGTAAAACGTGAGTTTATGCACAGCGATGATCTGGCAGAAGCAGTGCTGTTTTTGCTGAATTTGCCCGATGCCAAGTACGAGCCGTTGATACATTGCCCTACAACTGGAGCGCTCGTTAATATTGGTTATGGCGAAGACATCTCAATCAAAGAACTTGTCGAGTTGCTATGCGATATCGTCCAATATAAAGGCAATGTGAAATGGGATACTTCCAAACCAGATGGCACGCCACAAAAATTATTGAATTGCGATAAAATCAATAGGATGGGTTGGAAAGCAAAGCGGAGTTTGAGAACAGAACTGTACAATATTTACCTTGAAAAATTTATGAATGAACCAACAGTTTTGGCATAATACTTGTTTTAACAGGATCTATCAACAATGACTGACGTATTGTTTTTTTCTTATCGCAGCACCGATAACTGGTGGCAATATTTGGCCCAAAGCCTGAATTTCACCCAATCGGTGGCTGTGGTGAGTGATATGCGCGGCGATGGAACTATTAATATAGTTGATAGTTTTTATACCAATCTTCGTGAAAATGACTGTGCAAGTCTCGCAATAAAACATTTATCTTTACCTGTGTGCGAAGAAATTATTCGTCGTTGCCGGGTGTTGCGCAACCTCAAAAAGCAGCGAGCCATGTCAATGATAGGTGCGATGTGGCTCGCCATCGATGAAGTAGTCAAAACCGAAAAACCCAGATTAGTCATGAGTTTCATTATTGATCGCTACGTCATTGATATTTTAGACCGCGTAGCACAATCTTATGGCATAAAATTTATAGGTATGACCGCATCAATTTTCCCTGAGCACGTGATGTTTATGGACCGCGGCAAGTTGATTGCGTTGCGAAAGCCTGAAAAAAATGAAATAGAACTCGGAAAAAAGCAGGTATTAAGTAAAAATTTTGTTCCATCTTATGTTGTTAATAATAAAAAATTCAGCATCAAACAATATTGGCGTACTTTTTTATCATTCAAAGTGCGCGGATTAGCTTATCAATTTATTCGCTACATAAAGCAAGACAGGCTTAATTTGCATTATCTTGATGCCCTCAATTATTTGGATCATAAGCCTCGTTTGGGTGATATTGTGGTGTTGAAGCACCTCAATCAGGATTGGGAAAAAAAACTGCAGACAACAGCTCGTGAAAAGCGCGTCTTTATCGGACTACAACTTTTACCCGAAGCATCCCTTGATTATTGGCTTGACGATTTGTCCTTGCTGAATAATGAAGGGGTTGTGCTAAAAATTTGTAACGTTCTGGGCGCTGCAGGCTACACTCTTTTTGTCAAAGACCACCCATTGCAGTTTGGATTTAGAAAACGGGCGTTTATTCAGGCGCTGACACAGTTGCCTTTTGTGGTGCTGATTCCTTATGAAGCAACTGCGTCACGCTTAATTAGCGAGTGCCCAATCACTGTTACTTTTACAGGAACAATTGGGTTTGAAAGCGTGGTGGCTGGTGCTTGCTCTATTGTAAGCGGTGCTTATTACGCGGATGAGCAGCATTTTGTTCATTTTCACAATTTAGATGATATCGAATTATTACCCGAAAAAATCGATGAATTTCATAAAAATAACTCACAAATAAGTGATGAGGCAATTGATAAGTTAATAGAAAATATTTTAGCTGCCAGTGCCCCGGGCGATTTGTTTGGTTTTAGAAATTTTGATCAAAACAAGCCTGAGTGTGTTGAAAAAGCAGCAGAACTAGTACAAACACTGAATTTATATTTATCTCAATTTTTAAAAGCTGCATGACGTGTGGTTTTGTCGCAAGAATAATTGTTAGGGATCTCAAACTTAATAACCTACCCATTATGTCAGGGGGTAGAAAAATAGCATTTGATGAATATGGTTATCATAGGATAGGATTCATTTCATCTTTAAACTGAAGGAATGACTGGTTGTACACGGATGTTGAGCGATAAAATAAAAAAAACAATAAAGGACGCAGCTCAAGCATTAACGGGCTATAAACGACGAGCATTCGTGGCTCAAGTAGCGATCGACTACTTTGATGG
>CAMBDN010000077.1 GCA_945865355.1 Legionella genomosp. 1 | reverse complement strand
TGTTCTACATAGTAATCATCCTCAAGAGCTTGATTCACATGTATCAGACGCTTGCGTGGCATTGCGGCAAATAGGATGCCATTTATTGAATCAATCCGTCCTGTTGTCCGGCATAAATGATAATGCGGAGATTTTAGCTGCTTTAAGTGAGCGGTTATTTTCTTTCGGGGTATTACCCTATTATTTGCATTTACTGGATAAAGTGCAGGGTGCTGCTCATTTTGATGTTGCTTTGAACGATGCTTTAGCAATTTTTCAGCAGTTGCAGCGTTTATTACCTGGTTATTTAGTCCCTCGCCTAGCTCGTGAGGAAGCCGGTAAAAAGAATAAAACGCTGATCATTTAACCGGTAAATGACGTTAAATTTAGTACAATACGTTTTTGTGGTTGGCAACAATTTATGATCTCGGTCGTCGGTAAGCGTGAGCGTCTATTGGTGGGAGGCTTGTATCATTATAAAGCTCCAATAATTTTTCTTGAGCGCAGTATGTTCCGCCCTTCAATTGTTTATAGGTCCCGTCTTTTTTCATTTCCCAAGCATCGTGGTTATCTTTTAGGTAGTTTTTGAAAATTTCATGTTTAATCCGTTTGCGGCAGTTTTCATCTAGAATGGGAAACATAACTTCGATGCGATTGTATAGGTTTCGCTCCATGAGATCGGCGCTTGAGCAATAGTGGCGCTCTTCATCTCCAGTGCGAAAATAATAGACACGGTGGTGCTCGAGAAAACGTCCAACAATAGAAATAACGCGGATATTATCTGAGACACCTTTAATTCCCGGCCTCAGGCAGCATACGCTTCGCACGATTAGACTAATTTTAACCCCCGCTTGAGAGGCTAAATATAGCGCTTGTATCATCATGATATCGGTTAGGCCATTTACCTTAATCATAATTTCAGCCTCGAGCCCATTGGTTGCTGCGAGCCTGCATTGATCAATCAGCTGTAGTAAATTTTTTTGCAAGGTAAATGGAGAGTGACACAATTCCTTTAATTTGACGGTTTTACCTAGGCCTGTTAGTTGTTGAAAAATAATTTGAGTGTCTGCGGTAATGGATGGCTGCGCCGTTAATAGACCCAAGTCTGTGTAAAGTTTTGCTGTTTCTTCGTGGTAGTTCCCAGTACCCAAATGCACATATCGTTTTAATTTACCCAGTACCCGTCGTACAACCAAGGTCATTTTAGCATGTGTTTTAAAGCCGACCACACCATAAAGTACCAATACACCGGCTTCATGTAGACGATTAGCCAATTTTAAATTTGATTCTTCGTCAAATCGCGCACGCAATTCAATGACCGCAGTCACTTCTTTGCCGGACCGAGCAGCCTCTACTAGCGCCTGGACAATGACCGAATTAAAGTGAGTTCTATACAGGGTTTGCTTAATGGCGAGGACAGTGGGATCGGCGGCTGCCTGGCGGACAAAATCAACCACAACATCAAAACTTTGGAAAGGGTGATGCAGTAAAATATCTTGCTCGTCCAAGATCGTGAACAAATTATTTTTGTACTTGGGAAAGCTAGGAAATTGTGCGGTGAATGGGGTGTATTTCAAATCAGGTCGGTCAATCTTATTGATGGCAGTGATGTAGCGCTGTAAATTGACGGGGCCATCGCAATAATACAAATCTTCATGACGCAAATGATATTTTTGCAGTAGAAAATCAGTGATTGTTTCAGGACATTTTTTGTCAATTTCAAGACGAACAACATGTCCATAATGACGGGAAAATAATTCGCGTTGCACTGCTGCTGCTAAATCTTCAACTTCTTCGTCGCGTAAAAACAAATCACTGTTGCGTGTGAGACGGAAAGCGTAACAGCCGCTGATTTCCATTCCAGGAAAAAAGCTATGGACATGAGTTTCAATGATGGATGATAAATATACAAAATAACTGCCGTCATTACAAAGCTCGGAGGGTAAATGAATAATCCGTGGCAATGATCGTGGCGCATGGACTACTGCATAATTAATGTTACGGTCAAAAGCATCTGTACCACTAAGTGCAACTATAAAATTTAAACTTTTATTAAATAAACTGGGAAAAGGATGTGCTAGGTCCAGTGCTATCGGACTAACGATGGGTAATACCTCATTTTTGAAATAATGTTTTGCCCATAAATGGATGTCATCGGTCCAATCTGGAGTGGCATAAAAGTGGATATTTTCTTTTTGCATCGCTGGCAAAAGCTGATTGTTGAATATTAAGTACAACTCATCGATAAGCACATGCGTTTTTTTGCTCAACTGACTTAATACTTCTTCAGCATATAACCCATCGATGGTTAGCCTTCTTGAGGCAATGGCGATTTGTTCTCTGAGTCCAGCAACACGGATTTCAAAAAATTCATCTAAATTACTACTGCAGATACATAAATAGCGCAACCGCTCGAGTAGCGGCACGCGTTCGTCATTGGCTAACTGCAGTACCCGTTCGTTAAAGGCGAGAGCTGTGAACTCGCGGTTTATATAATAGTCTGGGTTATCCAGTGAGGTAGTCAAGCTTGGCCCCTTAATGAACGATAAAAAAACAAACGCCAATAAACGCAACAAACCCCCAAAAAGGCGATAGTTGCAAGAAGGCTAACGCTAAAAAAAATAATATACTGGCTAAAATAATTGGTAATGAATAATACATTGTAATCACACCTTGAGCGATAGAGAAGGTGGCTGCTGCTAATAAGGCTAAAGCACCGTATTGCACAGAGATCATGATTTTATGCATGATCGGGCTATTATTGTTGGTCAACCATCTGTAGCCGACAACGGCTAATACTAATCCTGGTAAGTTCAGGCTTGCTACAGCAAGCACTAATCCTGACATGCCTGCTGCTTTATATCCAATCAGGGCGGCAAGCTTGACCCCAGTTAAACCAGGGAATATAAAGCTGCTACCCACCATTCGAATAAACTCTTCTTGCCCTATCCAGTGGCGATAGGTTACTGCTTCATATTCCAACATTTGCAGCATGGAATTTCCCCCGCCCAGTGAAATGAAGCCTATTTTGCCGAAACTAAGAATAATATCGAGTAGCGTATTCATTGTGACAAGATCTCTTTGAGAAAGGTAACGTAGTCTGAAGCGGGTAAATGACCCAACAATTGCCTCGCAATTGAATCTACCAATAATAAGGCTTTCGATTCGATACTCGCGGTAAAGTACGTTTTATTGGCAATATAAAGTCTAGCTAGTTCTATTTTAGTGATGGGGGTGGTATCGAATTGATATATTAACGCTTCTTTTTCAACGCTAACTTGCACACCTTCTGCTCGAATGCGGGCAATCAGCGTCTGTGCGTCTTTCTCTTCACAACCAGGGAGCTTTACTCCTAGTGCTTGTTCCTCAAGTTTTATTTTCTTGTCATAGGCTATTGCGTGTGGGTATTTCATCAGAATGGGTTTATAAAATAATTTTTCGTGACGAATTTTAAGGTTGTAATCAGTGTTAGGTAAAAGAAAATAAATATCTTTCCTATCTTTAATATTGTATTGGGATAACTTAAGAAAGCTGTCGGGTAACCCGTGCAAAGTAATGATTTGTTCATCAGGCCAAAAGTAACGCGACTCCCAGCGCTTCTGATCTTGTTCAATGCTGCCCGCGCTAGGTATTACCAGCGGTTTGTCATTGTTAATTTCAAAATTCCAAACGAAGCGATTATTCATTATTAATACTAAAAAATACCCGTGGATTTAACGCTATGGGATTCCGTTGGCTAATGCAAGTATTGCACCGCTCATTTGAAAAAATTAATCTGAATGCACGCAAAGTTACATTAGTACTGGCAGAATTATTTTGAGTTGTTATCATAATACGTTTAGGCAATGTTAGGGCATAGCTTTTGGTCGTGAAGCCAATGGTCATTATGCCCTGAGTTAACGAAGGAATTTTATGGCTACAGGCTTGTTCTTGTTATACCTGCTTTTTACGCTCACGATACTCTACCGTGCAATGAGCCCTTTGGTATGGGAAATAGGCAGTGTTGTCTATTTAATAGGGGCTACTTTTTTCATTGGGCTACCATGGATACCAGGCATCCTCCTCTGGGCGATTATCGGGGTGATTGTCTTAATTTTACGTGTTGAGCCTGCTAGAGCGGCTATCAGCAATAAATTGTTTCAGCGTGCAGTTCATTCCATCCCGAAATTATCTAAAACGGAAGAAGAAGCACTGAATGCGGGTGATACTTGGTTGGAAAAGGATATCTTCACCGGTACGCCCGATTGGAAGCGATTGGCCGGTATATCTACCTCGTTGACCCAAGAGGAGCAAGCATTTCTTGATCATGAGACAGCGACGCTCTGTTCGATGTTGGATGAGTGGGAGATTAGTCAAGCGAAAGATCTTCCCGATAATGTATGGAGCTACCTCAAGGACAGTGGATTTTTCGGTTTAGTGATTGCTAAAGAATTTGGTGGCAAGGGGTTTTCAGCCAGGGCGCACTCCGATATCGTTTTAAAAATTGCTAGTCGTTCAGGCGTGGCGGCGGTAACAGTCATGGTTCCTAACTCATTAGGACCCGGTGAGTTATTACAACATTATGGAACAGATGAACAAAAAGCCTACTATCTGCCAAGACTGGCTAAGGGCATTGATATCCCTTGTTTTGCTTTAACTGAACCAGATGCCGGTAGTGATGCTACCTCAATCAAGTCTGAAGCAGTCGTAATGAAGAAAAAAGTTGACGGGAAAATGGTATTGGGGCTTATGCTCAAATTAAACAAGCGTTGGATTACCTTGTCTCCAGTAGCCACACTGATTGGCCTTGCTGTCAAATTGAAGGATCCCGAGGGTTTGCTACAAGGAACGGGTATGGAAGGGATTACCTGCTTACTCATTTCTCGTGATGTGGAGCATCTAGAGATTGGTAACCGCCATCTACCTGCTGATCAACCCTTTATGAATGGTACAATTCGTGGCGAAAATATTTTTGTACCGATCACCAGTATCATTGGTGGCCAAGAGCAAGCTGGGCATGGCTGGCAAATGTTAGTTGAGTGTTTATCGATTGGCCGGTCTATTTCATTACCTGCCTTAGGGGCTGCCTCATCTTCTGTTGCATACATTACGTCGGGTGCTTTTGCACGTATTAGACGGCAATTTGGTGTGGAAATTGCACAATTTGAAGGCATAGAAGAAAAATTAGCCGAAATCGCTGGTTTGAATTATCTGGTAATGGCCACGCGATTATTAACGATAGCTGCGGTGAATGAACATAAAAAACCGTCCGTTGCATCAGCTATTACCAAATATTTCAATACGGAATTGGCGCGCATTGCCATTAATTCGGCCATGGATGTGCACGGTGGGCGTACTGTCGTTGTCGGTCCGCGAAACTATCTGTCTAACTATTATCAAGGCATTCCGATTTCTGTGACTGTTGAAGGTGCTAATATCATGTCACGTAATTTATTGATTTTTGGCCAAGGCTCGATGGCTTGTCATCCCTTTATTCGCGACGAATTCTATGCCATTGCACAGCAAGATAAGGAAGCGTTTGGGCATCTAATTTGGAAGCATATTGCGTATTTTATGCGTAATTTTGCCAAAACAATCGGTTCTGCTTGGACCGGGGGTCTATTGATAACAACTCCAGATGGCCCACTTAGGAGAGAATATCAACGTCTTGAGCGCTTAAGTTATGCGTTTTCCTGGTTGGCTGATCTCTCATTGATATCCTTAGGTGGGGATTTAAAGCGTAAAGAACGCTTGTCTGCAAGGCTTGCAGATGGACTGTCTTACCTCTATATGGCAATGGCGGTCCTTCATTATTGTAAACAAAATGAAGAACATGATGATCAAAAATTACATGCGAAGTGGGCGGTTTCATACTGCTTTTACCACGCACAAAAATCCATGATTGCTTTTTGCAGAAATTTTCCAGCTCGAGGAGTAGGATTCTTGGTGCGCCTCTTGGCATTTCCATGGGGACAAACCATGCATTATCCCAGTGATAAACTTGATCAGCAATTAGCAAAGCTGATGACACAAAATAATCATTATCGAACGCAATTGACCAAGTCTGTTTATTTAAGTGGCGATGCGAGCCAACCCGTTGATAGAATGGAGCATGCACTTCAACTGATGATCAAGCATAGCGAGCTTTATAAAAAAATTAGTGAATTAAAGCGCCATTCGTTTGATGTTTTGAAAGAAAAATTAGCAGAGAAGGTTGCGGCAGGTGGTTTGTCTCAACATGAAATGGATGAATTGGTTGCCGTTGAAAAAGCGCGTTGGGATGCGATACAAGTCGATGAATTTACACTTGAGTCGATGAAAAAGAAAACATTTCCTTCAGTAACCAATGAGCTGAAGACGCCCTTGGACTAATTTTTACAGTCTTTTAACAGTTATCTTGTTCAGCAATGAAGAGTACATAGTAACAATTTGCTATAATACAGGGAGAAGATAACGTGTATTTGAGGTTGAACCAAATATGGCATTAGACATCGTTAGGAAGTCAGGTAAGGGGAACGCATTTGCTCCGGACTCTGAGACGGTTATGGCGTGTGCTCAACTGATACTTTCTGATAAAACGGGTGAGGCTGCAACGTATTTTCTGAAACAGATTACAGATCGATATACCAGTCTTGGCTTACAAGATAAAGAGCCTGTGAAAAAAGTGCTGGATAATCTTAAGAACTTGACAGCTAATATTGTCGAGGCACATGCTACTAGCGGGCGTATTTGGGGTTCTCAGGAAGCGACGACTCCCGCAGAAGTAAATTATGCTCGTAATCTAGAGGAATTGGCCAAAGCGGGGGCTGAATCAATCGGTAGTGAAAAGCCAATTAATGTTGAGTTTAATTTTGCTATCAACGAGACAGCGCAGCTAGTGCGTGGTTATGGATTACTTGGAGAGGCTGCGACTGCTGAAGCACAAGTATCGGAGGAGGCATCTCCTGGCAGTGGCAGAACGACTCAGTAAAGATAGTTGTACCAAAGGAGTCAATTCATGGCAGAGGAACTGAGTAAAGAAACTGTTGATGCCCTTGATAAATTATTCAACGCTTGGCTAGCTGAAAATTACATGATTAGTAAAGGCGGTGTAATTTATGAGGGGACTAAAGATGGGCGTATCAAGCAAGATGAAAAGGGCGAGAAGGTGAGAGCAAACCCAGAAACTCTGCGGAATAAAATCAGTAACAAAGATGCTGGGTTCGCGCATTATGTGCAGAAACACAATAAATCAATCCATATTACTGTACAAGAGCAGCCTTTTCCTGAAGCAGAGTAATTGATACGGTTAAACGATCTTATTAGCAAACTCTAATCGTTCGGGTGAACCAATATCGATCCATCTTCCTTGATATACCTCTCCTGTTACCTGTTTATTCTCTGTTACTTGACGTAATAAAGGGATAACTGAGTAACGGCCTTGTAAACGATGATTGAAGAGCTCAGGACGATAGCAGTTAATGCCAGAAAAGATATATTTTCTATTGGCATTATCCAGTAAATCTGACTGGGTGAGACCAAAGTCGCTATGCTGGAAATAGGTCGGCTTGTTAACAAGTACAACATGCGCGAGACTTGTCAAAGGTATTTTTAGCGATGAAAAATCATAATCAGTAAAAATGTCTGCATTCACCGTCACGAATGGTTGATTCCCCAATAGAGATAAGGCATTCACAATGCCTCCACCGGTCTCAAGTGCCCCTGGGGGCTCTGGTGAATAGCAAATTTCAATATTCCATCGGGCGCCATCCCCCAAGTGCTGGCGAATTTGGCCGCCCAAATAGGCATGATTAATGACGATGCGTTCAAAACCTGCTGAGGCGAGGTTTACAACGTGGTATTCAATGAGCGGAATCTTGTGCACTGTACACAGTGCTTTTGGTCGCAGATCAGTTAATGGGCGTAATCGCTCACCGCGACCTGCAGCCAAGATCATTGCTGTCTTCATAATGGGCACTTCGCTGCAAATGGTTGGTACACTCTTGTCTGCATAAAATCAAAGAAGGGGCGCAACTCCGGATAGCTTTCTGTGCAGGCTTTAACATAGTTAAATGTTAACGGTAAATCTCGTAAATAGGCCGCTTTATGATCGCGTAAATGCAGGCGACAAAAAATACCCAATACCTTTAAGTGGCGTTGTAATCCGCATAAATCGAAAGCACGAATAAAGTCCATTAGTGTCCAGCTGTGCGTCGTCGGTAGGTTGTTATAAAAATAAGTTAGCCACTGAATGACCTGCTCTCGTGGCCATTGGACATAACAATCTTTCAGTAAGGAAACGAGGTCATAAGTGATTGGGCCACGCATAGCATCCTGAAAATCAATCACGCCAATATCATTTGAGTTTTTGGGGTTCACTAGCATCAAGTTGCGTGAATGGTAGTCTCGATGGATAAACAGTTGGGGTTGTGTGCTGATCTGCGCGGTAAGCCAGTCAAAGGTTTCTTCTAAAAGTAATTCTTCCTTTGTCGTTAATATTAATTCCAAATAGGCCTTTAAAAACCATTCATGAAATAACGCTAGTTCTTTTAACATATAAGCGCTATCAAAATCCGGTAATTGTGGCAAGTTGGTGGGACACTGCTGAATACGGAGTAGCGTCGTCATTGCAGCTGTATAGAGCTCATTGGCATTAGTATGAGACAACGCACCGAGCAGCATTTGATCGCCTAGATCTTCGAGCAGGATAAATCCTTGCGTCAATTCGGCAGCAAGTATCGCTGGGGTATGTACACCGTTTATTGCAAGTAGATTGCCTATTTTGATAAAGGGATCTATCGCCTCCTTATCAGGTGGTGCATCCATGACCACATAACTTCGTTCATCACAATAGAGACGATAATATTGCCGAAAGCTTGCATCCCCAGCTAATGGAGCTAAGGTAAAAGGCTTGTTTTCAAGTGTATTTTTAAGCCACTTGTTGAGTTCGTTTTGCCGTGTATGCATGATATACTTTTTTGCCCTCGTTTTACTTGATATCACCCTATATGGGTATAACTTTACGTATGCATCATAAGGTATTTTAGTGGCGGTGAAAATTAAGTTTTATTATACGCTAAGGAAGGGAGCATTTCTAAAGGGTATTGTATTTGCAATGGCCAGTTTGGCTGCTGCCTTGCATGCTGCTGGCGAATTAGTAAAAGGTCCTGATATTGCAATACCGGTGCAAGCTTGTGTGGTGTCACGTGATGTGCCGCTGACGGATCTTTATCGCGAAAAAATAGCGCAATGCCTAGGTTGGCAAACAGAAACGTCTTCTTCAATCTGCAATGGCTCTTACCGATTACCTAAAGTTACCCCTCTCGATGATGCTGATGAAGTCAGGATTATGGCTGATCAGGTGGAATTATCCACAAACGGTCGTTCAGAGCTCATCGGTGATGTAGAAGTGCACCAGTCGCAGCAAATTGTGAGTGCGCAAACGGCTTATATTTATCGTGATGCAAAAAACAATAAAATCACACACATTGACCTGTTAGGGGGGGTGAGATACGTTGAGCCTGATCGCTTAATGATTGCTAAACAGGTATCAATCCATCTGCAAGATAAAACAGGCCAAGTCGAAGATGCACTTTACCTTTTTAAAACAGATAACGCAGGAGCTATTTTACCCGCTTGGGGTAGGGCGAGTTGGGTCGAGCGTTTTGCTAACCAAGACTATCTGTTACGAAAAGCTACCTATACGACCTGTAGTCCAAAGGATGATGCATGGCAAATTGAGGCAAGTGAGATTACTTTTGATAATGCGAATGCAAAAGTGGTTGCTAGAAATGCGGTGTTACGTGTCGCTGATTGGCCTGTTTTTTATACCCCGTACCTTAGTTTCCCTACCGCGCATAAACGAAAATCTGGATTTTTAATGCCGTCACCTGGATATTCTAATGTTGGCGGTTTAGATCTTGCATTACCCTATTATTGGAATATTGCGCCTAACTATGATGCTACCATTGTGCCTCATGTATATACTCTCCGTGGCTTGATGTTGGGTGGTGATTTTAGATTTTTGACCCCGCGCTCTAGTGGTATTGTGGGGGGTAATTTCTTGCCTAATGATAAGGCTTTTCAACGGTTTATCTTACAAGATCAAAACGCATACCCTAGTCTGCGAGGCCTATCTAATAACAGATGGTCATTTTTGTTACATGAAAAAACGGTGATGAGTAACAATTT
>CAMBDN010000076.1 GCA_945865355.1 Legionella genomosp. 1 | reverse complement strand
TTTCGTCAAGGGCAATTTTACTACAAATATTTTTATCGCTTTCCTCAAAATGAGCAAGATGAACTCATGCAAAACTTTGAAAATTTACTCCTGCAACAAGGCTTTTGGACTGACTTTCTTTATGTTCCAAAATGAGGGGATTCATGAGGGGTTGAACAACTGGTCGGTGGCCACCATATTCACATGGAAAATCCAGAAGCTGTTGGGCAGCTTCTGGTAAGTTTTTTTGCGTAATTTCTTAAGATAACAATGAGTGAGAGCCCGTCTTATCGAGACAACGAGCTACAACAGTTGATTAAACATCACAATTTTTGTAGCTAATCGCCACTTGATCTAACACCTGCTTTACACTCGTTGTAGGTAGGCCAAGATCGTTAGCAGCACTGATTACGCCACAACCACCCTCTGCAAAAGTTGAATTGGGCGTCCAATAGTCCATGTTCGCTTTAACCATAACCTGAAACGCTTGCTTAACATCCCATTGTGGTTGATTTGCCAATAAATAGAAAAAGCGATTATAAACTCCACTTGAATAATGCACGTCCATTTCGTCATTATACTGCTCCGCATTATCAATCGACCGACCATCACGGCTAGGAATGTCCATAAAACGCAATGCTGTATATCCGCTTTCTTCTTTTAAAATTTCAGCGCCAATCGTCCAGCTGCTTTTTCCCACAGAATAATACTCAGCTGCCTGTGCTGCCATGTCAGAAAAGGCTTCATTCATGCCACCAGACTGTCCAAAATACTCAAGATTGGAATGCTGCTCAGTAAAACCATGGCTAATTTCATGAGCGCCAACGCCTAATGAGACCAGGGGATACATCATTTCTTCGCCGTCTCCAAACGTCATTTGTTGGCCGTCCCAATAAGCATTTTCATATCCTTCACCAAAATGGACACGAAGCACCAATTGCATGGGCTTTTCCCCTTCAGTAAGGACATCTAGACCATACCAATCCATATACAAACTCTTGATGACCTGGCCGGTGTATAACGCATCATTAGAAGGAGAGTAGGCTCCATTATTTAGGTCGTAGCCGTCACCTTGATATCCAGTCCAATAAGTACCAGCAGACTGAAGTTGGCTAGCTTTACAACCAAACTGCATGGGTCGATTAGGTCCGGTATACTGATGTCTCATATCCACAACTTTGACATCATCATTTTCTAAAAAACAAAGATTAGTAACCTCGTCACGGCTTAGCTGCAATAATGGCAAATCCTTACCATATTGATATATACCGGTACGGTGATTACCACCAAATCCTATTCCCGTCACTTCTGAGCGGATGGTTTTTACATCGTTCCATTGCTTGAAGGGTTTCAATGTTTGAGCATCAATAATAGCGGTAGGACGTTCGGGAATTTTATCAGTATAGGTCACCAGTACACTGACTTTATAAGCCCAAAATGCGCGCTGGTTGTCATCGATGTAAACCATTGGCGTCACTTCATCTTCGCTAACAGCTAAATGCTGATATTGCGCTTTGAATTGTTGCAAAGCCGCCGTTGCATGTTCAACAAACGCCAAGGGAGGCTGACCTAATTCAGTCTCTAAACCACGGTAAATTGCACCATTCATTTTCACATCATTTTTAGCCGACAATAATGATTGAGCGGTCTTAGCCGTGTGCATAATGGCATAACCACCAAATACAGGAAAACCAGCATACTGCTGCTGCAGGCGCACGTGGGTAACTTTGTTTGCATCGGTATGTTGTTGAACGAACTGAAGCTTATTATCCGCATTCGTCGCATTCGTCGCTTTGGCAGACGATGCGGCCGCAACGGCTGTCTTAGATCCAGGCAGTGCAAGGCGAAAGCTCTGTTGCAAACTGGGAAATGAAGCGTTAGATAACGGCACACGCTCGGCCGCATGACCCGGTGAAACTGCGATTGCTAGACAAACCACAAAGGGAGATAAATAAAAATTCTTACTCATGATATATTTTCCTTAGAGTTGCGAGGGACTGTTGGTTTCCATTAGATTTCCGTAGTATGTTCCTTTATACGCAAGCTAGACAACCAGAATTAATTTAAAAAAGCAATAAGTTCAGGCGGCATTATACCACACTTTCATAACTTGAGGCTAACGTGCCGACATCTTGCTGATATCCTCGCCCATATAGACATTTATCTAAAACTCAGGCAGAATCGCCACAATAGAGTACTAAGCTGCAGTTTAATGAAAAAAATACTTGTTCTGCATGGACCCAATTTAAATCTTTTAGGCTTACGCGAACCATCGGTCTATGGTGGTACTTCATTAGCTATGCTAAACGAGCAGCTCCAAATGCTTGCAAGCACATGTGGTTTTGAATTATTCACCAAACAGAGCAACAGCGAATCTGAGCTTATCAACACGATTCAACAAGCATCAGCAGAGAAAGTTGATTACCTCATCATTAATCCTGCAGCATATACTCATACGAGCATTGCAATGCGTGACGCTTTATTAGCCGTCCAGCTCCCCTTTATTGAGGTGCATATTAGCAACATTCATGCTCGTGAATCGTTTCGCAAACATTCTTATTTTTCAGACATCGCCGAAGGCGTTATTAGTGGTCTTGGTACAAACGGATACCTGATGGCCTTGAACGCCATTATTGATAAATTCAACTCAAGAGAGTCGTAATAAATGGATATTCGCAAAATAAAAAAACTCATCGAACTACTGGAAGAAACCGGTATTTCTGAAATTGAAATCAAAGAAGGTGAAGAGTCATTAAGGCTCAGTCGCCACAGTACATCAATGGAGGCACCACAAGTACGCTATGTCTCCTCCCCCCAAATGTCAGCACCCCAACCTGCTATCCAACAAGCAACAGACAACAAAGCAGCGGAACAGAAAGATGGTACACATAAATTACGCGCACCCATGGTTGGAACGATGTACACTTCGCCCTCTCCAGATGCGCCTCAATTTGTAACCATTGGGCAATCAGTGAAGGTTGGTGACACGCTATGCATCATTGAAGCGATGAAAATGTTTAACGAAATCGAAGCTGACCGCGCGGGCACGATTACTGCTATCCATGTCGCAAACGGTGATCCAGTTGAATATGACCAGCCCTTGTTTACCATTGAATAAGGACTGGATTTATGTTGAGTAAAATTGTTATAGCGAACCGTGGCGAAATTGCACTGCGTATTTTACGTGCTTGCAAAGAGCTTGATATAAAAACCGTTGCTGTGCATTCCGATATAGACAAAGATTTATTGCATGTACGCCTTGCCGACGAAACTGTATGCATTGGACCCGCCAGCGCGCAGAAAAGCTACTTAAACATCCCGGCCATTATTTCTGCCGCGGAAATTACTGATGCTGTCGCTATTCACCCAGGCTATGGATTTTTAGCTGAAAATGCTGATTTTGCTGATATTGTAGAACAAAGTGGGTTCCGCTTTATCGGCCCACGAGCAGAGACCATACGCTTGATGGGTGATAAAGTTTCTGCCATTGTTGCAATGAAAAAAGCAGGCGTCCCTTGCGTTCCTGGATCGGATGGTCCACTAACCGATGATGATCTACTCAATTTATCATTGGGAAGAAAAATTGGTTACCCGGTCATCATCAAAGCATCAGGTGGTGGTGGTGGTAGAGGCATGCGTGTTGTTCATAGTGAAGCAAACCTACTCAATGCAATTGCTCTTACTCGTAGCGAAGCAAAAGCCGCATTCAATAACCCAGTCGTTTACATGGAAAAATTCCTGGAAAACCCTCGCCATATAGAATTTCAAGTATTAGGTGATGGCCAAGGTCGCGCTGTTCATTTAGGTGAGCGCGATTGCTCAATGCAACGTCGTCATCAAAAAGTAATAGAAGAAGCCCCTGCTCCAGGCATCACCCCCAAATTACGCGAAAAAATGGGTGACTGTGTTGTTAACGCATGCCGTAATTTAAAATATCGGGGCGCTGGAACATTTGAGTTTTTGTACCAAGACGGTTGTTTCTATTTCATTGAGATGAATACCCGTATCCAAGTCGAGCATCCCGTTACAGAAATGATTACGGGTATTGACTTGATTAAAGAACAAATAAGAATCGCCAGTGATATCCCCTTCACCTTGACCCAAAATGCGATAAAAACACGTGGTCACGCTATTGAATGCCGAATTAATGCCGAAGATCATAAAACGTTTATGCCCTCTCCTGGCACAATACGTTTATTGCATCAACCAGCAGGACCAGGCATCCGCTTTGACTCACATATTTACAGTAGCTACACCGTTCCGCCCAATTATGATTCGATGATTGGCAAACTGATAAGCTATGGAGAAACGCGTGAGGAAGCAATTGCTAGAATGCGTAATGCACTCGATGAAATTATTATTGAAGGCATAAAAACCAACATCGAATTGCACCACCGTATCTTACATGACAAAGCATTTATCCAAGGTGGAACCAACATCCACTACTTAGAAAAAATGCTAAAGGAGTAACGTTCGCTGTGTTGCAATTACAAATCGAGCATTGTCATCGAGATGACGTGGAACAACTAAGCATTGCTTTAGAAGAAACCAATGCCTTATCGGTAACGCTAACTGACAAGCATGATGATCCTATTCTAGAACCTGAACTAGGCACAACCCCACTGTGGCCTGATGTTGTTGTGCAAGCTCTGTATGCAGAAAGACATGAAGCAGAGTTTGCTGTACAGCATTTGTCTGATAGCTTCCCCAACTTAAGCTATTCCATTCATGACTTGCCAGAGCAAGATTGGGAAAGGGTTTGTATGGATGACTTCAAAACCCAACAATTTGGTAAACGTTTGTGGATCTGCCCATCATGGCTAACGCCACCCGACCCCAACGGGGTTAACCTTATCTTAGATCCAGGATTAGCCTTTGGCACTGGAACTCACCCAACAACATCACTTTGTCTAACCTGGTTAGAACAGGCTAACTTACATACGCAAACAATGATTGACTATGGTTGTGGTTCTGGCGTGCTTGCACTCGCAGCCTTAAAGCTCGGAGCGATGCATGTTGATGCGGTTGATATTGATGAACAGGCCATACTGGCAACGCAAAACAATGCGATTAGCAATAACATTTCATTGACCCAACTGACAGTAGGATTTCCAGATCACTTAGAAACACCTGTCGATCTATTGCTCGCCAATATTTTACTCACCCCATTAATAAAATTGCAAAGCCGATTTTATCAACTGCTAAAAAACAAGGGCACATTGGTTGTCTCAGGCGTTTTAGCAGAGCAAGTGGATGAGCTGGTTAGATCATACCATACGCATTTCATCCATTTATCCACCTCAATAGACGACGGCTGGGCATTGTTAGTGTTCTCAAAAGAGAAATAGAAGGCGAAAATGTATGCTATTCCATGATGCCTCAAACATGGAAGTTTGCTGAAGTACTTCCCACTCAAAGTCTCGCGCCAGAAGGTATTAAGCTACAGCGCAGTGGATTAAAAGGCAGGACCCAGGATGGAATCCTAAGCAAGTTCCACTGCATCCCCAGAATTACACTTACTAAAGGCATTTATACTGTCTAGAACCGTTCAAATTGCGTCCTTTGAGGGCGTCAGTTCGAACGGTTCCGGGTGAAAAGGAGAAATCCATATATAAGTGCTTTTCCTGCAAAACCCTACAAAGATAAACTAATCCAACAATCCTAACGCCTTCACTGCATCACGCTCAGCACGCAACTCCGCTAAAGTTGCATTGAACATTTCTTGGCTGTAGTCATTAAATGATAAGCCTTCTACCACACTTATAGCACCCTGCTCACGAGCACGTTGACAAGGGAATGAAAAAATCAAACCTTCATCAACCCCATATTCACCTTGTGAACTACGGCAGACAGAGAAAGATTCACCTTGTGCGGTATCATTTGATAGATTATGGATCCCTTGTACGATCCCATTAGCCGCAGAAGCGGCAGATGAAGACCCACGCGCTTTAAGTATAGCGGCCCCTCGCTGTTGTACGGTTGGAACGAAGGTCTCTTTCAACCAAGTATCATCATTAATGACTTTAGCTGCAGAAATTCCATTAATTTTGGCATTGTAAAAATCAGGAAACTGCGTTGCTGAATGGTTACCCCAAATGGTCATTTGACTAACTTGAGTCACATCAACACCAGCCTTTTTTGCAAGTTGAGTACGTGCACGCAGCTCATCAAGCGTTGTCATTGCATAAAAACGATCAGCAGGGATATCTTTTGCATTATGCTTCGCAATCAAGCAGTTGGTATTACAAGGATTCCCAACAACAAAAACGGATACATCATCACTAGCATAGTTGTTGATGGCTTGACCTTGATTGGTAAAAATTCCACCATTGATTTTCAGCAAATCAGAACGTTCCATACCTTGCTTACGAGGGACTGAGCCAACTAATAGAGCCCAGTTCACACCATCCATCGCCGTCTTTAATTCAGAGGTACATAGAATACGCTTCAACAACGGAAATGCACAGTCATCCAGCTCCATCGCCACACCTTCTAGGGAAGGTAGAGCCTGTTCCAATTCGAGTAAATGCAACTCAACATCCGTATCCGCACCAAACATTTGCCCTGAGGCAATGCGAAATAACAAGGCATAACCAATTTGACCGGCAGCACCAGTGATAGCAACCTTTACTTTTCTGTTCATTTTTTTTCCTTACTATAGGCTTGATCCAAGATGATGCCATGATACTATTGCCTGCCCAAACAAGCTAGTTTTGAGAGTAATTTACGTTGGCGTTATCAGTATACATCCACATTCCCTGGTGCATTCGCAAGTGCCCTTATTGCGACTTTAACTCCCATAAAAGCCCCGATAATTTACCCGAAGATAATTATGTTGCTGCATTACTTGCTGATTTAAGACATGATTTAAAGCGTTTCCCTGCAAAGACAATTGACTCTATTTTCATTGGAGGAGGCACACCCAGCCTATTTTCTGCTGCCGCTTTTGAGACAATATTGAATGAATTGCGCGCATTACTCCCTTTTTCACCTGACATAGAAATCACTTTGGAAGCTAATCCAGGCACTGTAGAACAACAGCGTTTTAAAGATTACCGTGCGTTAGGCATCAATCGCCTATCCTTGGGAGTACAGAGTTTCAATGCATCTCATCTAAAAGCATTAGGTCGTATCCATGATGAAAAGCAAGCACATCTAGCCATTGAAAGCGCACGCAATGCCGGATTTGATAATCTCAACATTGACCTGATGCATGGGTTACCTGGACAAACAGTTGCTCAAGGCATAGACGATCTTAAGGAAGCGATGTCACATCAGCCCGAACATCTCTCCTGGTACCAATTAACCATCGAGCCCAATACGCTATTTTATAAACAACGTCCAACCCTTCCTACTGAGGATGACGCATGTATGTTGGAAGAGGAGGGATTCGACCTATTAGCAGCCCAGCAATTTAACCGTTATGAAATTTCGGCATTCTGCCGAGATAATAAACGCTCTCGCCACAATCTCAATTATTGGTTGTTTGGTGATTATTTTGGCATCGGCGCAGGAGCTCATGGTAAATTAACACTAACTGAAAACATGCAAATTTTCCGTACGCGCAAACAACGACAACCAACGGATTATTTAAACCCAGACAAACCCTTTCTGGCAGCTACCGAGCAAGTAAGCGTCAACGATCTTATTTTCGAATTTATGCTCAACACAACTCGTTTACAACAAGCGATTCCTAATGCTTTATTCACTGAGCGAACAGGGTTAAACTTCGATTTACTGCTGCTGCCTCTATTACGAAAAGCGCAAACAAAAGGATTAATTACCCTCGGTTGCACCGATTGGCAAATTACACCCTTCGGTAGGCAATATACGAATGATTTACAAGCGATCTTTTTACCCGATTGATTTACCATTGCAGCTAAGTTAGCATGTTGATTAACTTAGATTTTAAATGACCGATACACGTCATCTCGAACAAGGTGAGCGATCTCCCGAAACAAGCACATTGCCATTTACGGAGATCCCTCACGTTGCTCGGGATGGCGGTCTTTTAAAAATTAATCCACAATATATTTAAATGTAGCTCAGATAGCTCACTATCTAGGTTATACCGATTCAAACATGATATTGGTTGTCATGCGCTTATTTTAATGGACTAGGGGGGGTTATGGTTGCTTCATTATTATTCCTGTTTTACATCATTGTGGCTTATCTTATCGGCTCAATTAGCTCAGCCGTTATTATTAGTCGTTTATTTGATTTACCTGATCCGCGCAAAGAAGGCTCCAAAAATCCAGGTACCACAAATGTTTTGCGCTTAGCAGGAAAACAATATGCTGCCATCGTTTTATTCGTCGATATACTCAAAGGATTTTTACCGGTCTTACTCGCTGTGATGCTCAAAGCTGGACCTATTGCAGTTGGCTTTACCTGCTTTGCCGCCGTCCTAGGTCATATGTATCCCGTTTTTTTTAAATTTGAAGGAGGCAAAGGTGTCGCCACTGCGATGGGTGCCTTACTCGCCTTAAATTTCATGCTGGGTGTTGTCGTGATTGCTACCTGGCTACTCGTGGCTAACCTCACTCACTACTCTTCAGCCGCATCCATTATTTCCATGTTGCTTGCCCCTTTGTATTCTTTATTTGCATTTGGAAATCCAAGCGTTTTTTTACCCATCATGTGCATTTCATTTGCCATACTCTATAAACACCGCGATAACATTACCCGTTTAATGGATGGAAAAGAACCAAAAATTAATTTTAGCTATAAGGGTAGTCTTAACAAAACCCACGCCCTTAAACATTCACCAAAATTAAAAACAGCAACAAAACAAAGTGCAACTGCTACTAAGACAAGTAAAGTTGCTGCTAAGACAAGCAATGCCGCTGTAAAGACAAGCAAAGCAACTGCTAAGACAAGCAAAGCAGCTGTAAAGACAAGCAAAACTGCTGTCAAGACAAGCAAAGCAGCACCGAAAGTGAGTAAACCAGCCACCCTGAAAAAAACCGCTACAGCTAAAAACAATAGTCCGCAAAAGCCTACTTAATGCTTAGAAGGGTAATATATCAATGAAGGTCTACTCGATGATGCCCCAAGCATGCCTAAATGGGATTGCCATCTTCAATGTAGAACATTTATCTTGATGAGGCTGAACTCATAGAGCACCGCGGTCTACTTTAAACCAGGGTCAGATCGCCCTTCATGAGAGGCTGAAGAATCGTCATGTACCCCAAGGTTTTTAGATTCTGCTTCTGCAAGCCGCTTCACCAACTTCCCAAATCGACCTTGGTGAGCAGCTGTTAGCTCCCCCTTCTTTGCAACACCTTTAACTTTACTTTCAATATCTCCCAAGACTTTATTAACTGCTTCGAGTTTGTCCCTAGCGCTATGCCCACCAAACATACGTCTAATTCGACTAAACATTCCCTTGTATCCGATGTTCCGCCGGACATTCCGCAGCAAATTTTCAATAACGCATAATTAAATTACCCAATACCAAACCAATCTTCTTTCTTTGAAAAATAGATCAAGTGATAATTAAGAGATAGATCAAATTAATATGTCAGCCGATACCTTATGCTTACGCGCATGTTTTCCTACTGTTTTTAAAGCCATGACATTAAATCGAGATACCGTTAGTAGTTAGCAACTGGTCCATCTTGGGTTGGTTGGAGCAACGATTCGTGAGTTAGGTATTATTGAGAAAATTGATGCGCGTCTTGATTTAAATGAGCGAAACGTGGATTGGTTAGTTATGGCCGCCGCGTAGCGGCGAAGGTTTTGAATGGCCTTGGTTTTATGAATAGTCGCCTACCAATGCCCCATTTTTTTAAGATAAGCCCGTTACGCAATTATTACGGGTCGTGTGAAACAATCCCCAAAAGTGGTCGTTTCACTAAATTTGATGATAAACAAAATCTTGTTGACGCTTTATTGTTCTGAACAATTGTTTTAACACCTAATTTTTTAAGGCGTTTTTACAATTCATCCCCGACACCTACGTGCCACGGCTTGTCCGCGGCATCCAGACGATCTAAGTCAACGGCAAATATCTTCATACAGATCATGCCAATCTGGGTTTAGAGCCTCAATTAAATTTAACTTCCACTGTCGGCACCAATTTTTGAACCGTTTTTCACGTCGAGCAGCTTCAATATATGTCGCATGGATTTCATAGTAGACCAATATATGCACATTATACTTGGCCGTAAATCCT
>CAMBDN010000075.1 GCA_945865355.1 Legionella genomosp. 1 | reverse complement strand
GTTGTTTGCTGTTATCACGTTCTTCCGCGAGGCGTTGTTCTAATGCGGTCATTTGTTGTTTGCTGTTATCACGTTCTTCCGCGAGGCGTTGTTCTAATGCGGTCATTTGTTGTTTGCTGTTATCACGTTCTTCCGCGAGGCGCTGTTCTAATGCGGTCATTTGTTGCTTGCTGTTATCACGTTCTTCCGCGAGGCGTTGTTCTAATGCGGTCATTTGTTGTTGTTGTTGTTTGCCGGTATTATGTTTTTCTGTCAGCTGTTGTTTTAGCGCTCTTATTTGTTCCGTTTTTTCGTCACTAGTTTTTTTAAGATTCTCTATGGTCGCCAAGTGTTCTGCCACCACATTAGATAAAAGATTAAGTTCCCTTCTGAGCGTAGTATAGTCATTGGTTAGTACCGTATGGTTTGTCCTCAGGTTTGCAATCTCTCGCATATCACCTGTTTTATCTGACTCCATTTTTCTTATCTTGCGGTTTGTAGCATCTATATTTTCGTTAAGCTCAAGTATCATCTGCTTCGATTCCAGGTTTTCCTGTTTCTGCGCATCTAGCAATGTTTGTAATTCTTCAATTGTCTTCATGGGGTTCTCTTTGGCTATTAAATGGAAATAATCGTATAAATTATACACAGGAAGATAATAAAGGATGAATATTAAGGAAATATTAATCAATTGGGTTCGTATATGTTGTAAAAACTTTCGTGAGTGACAAATTGAGCAAGGTGAAGGGGGTTAGAAGATTCCGTACTTGAGGAGTTACTAACGAATAATTTGTTCTATCGTTGCACCACCTAAACATTGATTTTTTTCGTAGAATACAATGTATTGCCCGGGCGTTACTGCTCGTTGATGCGCTGAAAACATGACATAGTGTTGTTTGTCACTAGCTGGAGAGATAACGCAAGCTTGTTCCACTTGACGGTAACGAGTTTTTGCATAGCACGTCAAGGGGAGGCTATCTTTGCAATCTGCTAGCCAATGAATGGGTCCACAGATGAGCCCTTGTGAATAAAGTCTTGGGTGATTATTTCCTTGAGCGACGATTAAAGTGTTGGTTGAGGTGTCTTTATCGACGACATACCAGGGCTCTTCAAGGCCATCACGTTGTCCGCCTATTCCCAACCCCTGTCGTTGACCCATTGTGTAGAACATCAGTCCGTCATGTCGGCCTAACCTCTCGCCACTTGCGCTTTGTATATCACCAGGCTTTGCGAGCATGAATTCATTTAAAAATGTTTTAAAACGTTTTTCACCGATAAAACAAATACCTGTAGAATCTTTTTTAGCATGTGTCACCAGGCCCAATTCCTCAGCAAATGCCCTAACTTGGGGTTTAAGGTAATCACCAATAGGAAAGAGCGTTTTGGCCAGTGCTGTAGGTTCTACTGCATGAAGAAAATAGGTTTGATCCTTATCTCTATCCTTTGCTTTGTAGAGGGCGCCTTGACCATCTTGAACTTTAACTTTTGCATAATGGCCTGTGGCTATGAAATCAGCTCCTAGCCCAAGAGCATGGTTTAGAAAGGCGTTAAATTTGATTTCTTTATTACAAAGCACATCGGGATTCGGTGTGCGAGCATTTTCATACTCGCTGAGAAAATGACTAAAGACACGTTCCCAATACGCCTCAGCAAAATTAACGGCATGCAAGGGTATCCCGAGTTGATTGCATACGGCTTGAGCATCCGCCAAATCTTCTGCTGCAGCACAGTATCCATCCCTGTCATCTTGTTCCCAATTTTTCATGAACAAGCCTTCGACTTGGTAGCCTTGTTCACGCAGTAGCCATGCGGCAACGGACGAATCAACACCACCTGACATGCCTACAATTACTTTACCATTCATAAAGACATTCAATATGTATAAAAAATGAATATTTTACGCTATAATGCCCAATTTTGAAATCACCAATGATGAGCTTAGGTCATGAATATTTGTTTAAAAACGCAAGCTAAGCAAAATGTGCCCCAACGAATGGTGGTCAAATTGCAAGATCGTTTACCAGAACATATCAGTTCACCTTGCGAATTAAGCTGTGAATTTCAGGTAGAATGCGTTGGTGGCGACTATTATTTATTGACGCTTAAGGTTACCGGCTCGTTAGAGATCAGGTGCCAGCGCTGTTTAAATGTATTTCAGCAGGATTATAGTCATCAAAGTCAACTTGCTATATGTCAAACAGATGAAATGGCTGAAACATTAATGGCAAATTATGAGTGCACTGTAGCGAACGATAATCAAGTTCACTTAATTGATATTTTGACCGATGATTTGCACTTGTTTTCTCCAGAAAAACATCAACTTTTCACTGATTGTGATACTGAAATAAGCCGATTAATTGGGGGGAAAGACGAAATTCTGACGACAACACTTGGATTGGAAGCAAAAACTCGGTAAAATTCCCGCCCTATAAAACAAATTGTTTAGGAGTAATACAATGGCAGTACAACAAAATAAGAAATCACGTTCGAAACGTGATATGCGTCGCTCGCATGACGCGCTAGTCAAACCAACGCTTTCAGTTGATTCGACCACCGGTGAAGTTCACCGTCGTCATCATATTACTGAAGATGGTTATTATCGTGGTAAAAAGGTTCTTGATACTGATAACGTCTACGAACAAGAGTAAACCACTTGAACAACATCACCATTGCCATTGATGCGATGGGCGGGGATCATGGCTTAGAAGTTGTGATTCCGGCTTGCGTGCGCGCAGCACAAAACAACCCTAATTTGTACTTATTGTTGGTCGGAGACCAACAACAGGTTGTTAAGCATCTGAAAAAAAATGGCATTTCGTCGAACAGTCCGCTACATAGCCAACTATCCATTGAACACGCTTCAGAGGTTGTTGCTATGGATGAGTTGCCTTCGCACGCATTACGTAACAAAAAAGACTCTTCAATGCGTGTTGCTATTAATCTGTTGAAAGAGGGCAAAGCTCAGGCCTGTGTTAGCGCCGGAAATACGGGTGCCTTAATGGCAACAGCACGCTTTGTACTTAAAACACTTCCAGGTATAGATAGGCCTGCTATTATTGCTGAGTTACCAACACTCAAAGGGAGAACGCGAGTTCTTGATTTGGGTGCAAATGTAGATTCTTGTGCTGAACACTTGTTTCAATTTGCAGTGATGGGCTCAGCGTTAATTCAAGCCCTCGATAAAAAAGCAATGCCTAGGATAGGTCTTTTAAATATCGGTGTTGAGGAAATTAAAGGGAATGATCAAGTCAAGCGAACCGCTCATATGCTTGCTGAATGTGATCTCATCAATTACGTTGGCTATGTGGAAGGTGATCAATTCTACTCTGGCGAAGTTGATTTAGTCGTTTGCGATGGGTTCGTTGGTAATGCCACCCTAAAGGCCAGTGAAGGATTAGCAAAATTAATGCTCACTGTACTGAAGGAGTCATTTACTAATAATTGGTTGACAAAAATCGTTGGGCTCTTAGCTAGACCAGCATTATCTCATCTGAAAAAACGCATGGATCCTGCAAGGTACAATGGTGCCAGCATGTTGGGTTTAAATGGTATCGTGGTGAAAAGCCATGGTGGTGCTAATGAGCTTGCGTTTCAATTCGCCATTGAAGAGGCGATGTTACAAGTCCAAAATAATGTGGTTGATTTGGTGCGCGATCAAATAACGGACTTTATCAATCAGGGATTGTTGTTATGAAAAATGCCGTGATCAGTGGTACCGGTAGCTATTTACCAGAGCGCCAACTGACTAACGTTGAGCTTGAGTCTATGCTTGAGACAACGGATGAATGGATTGTAGCGCGCACGGGGATCAGTAGTCGACGAATTGTTGCAGAACATGAAACCACGTCTTATATGGCGTGTGCAGCTGCAAAGTCCGCATTGGAATCATCGGGTGTAGATGCCAATGAAGTCGATTTGATTCTCGTTGCTACCTGTACACCCGACTTTTTTTTTCCAAGCACTGCCTGCCATGTACAAAAAGCATTGAACATTTCTCGCCCCATCCCTGCATTTGATATCAGTGCTGCATGTAGCGGTTTTGTATATGCTATGGATATTGCCAAACAGTATATTTCTACTGGCGCTGCAAGACATGTGGTTGTTATTGGTAGTGAGCGCATGTCGAAGGCTTTGGATTGGGATGACCGTTCGACGTGTATATTGTTTGGTGATGGTGCCGGCGCTGTTGTTCTAAGTGCGAGCGAGAATCCTGGGATTCTTGGAAGCGTATTGCATTCGGCGTTTGATAACGATAATTTATTAACTTATGCCAATGGCGCTTCTGACGACAAAAAATCGACCATTGATATGCGTGGCCATGAAGTATTCAAACTGGCGGTCAATATTATGGGTGATATTGTCGATGAAATACTTGCTGCCAGCAAATTACAAAAATCAGACATTACATGGCTGGTGCCACACCAAGCAAATATTCGTATTATTCAAGCCATTGCAAAAAAACTATCTCTCCCAATGTCGCAAGTGATTGTGACCGTTGAAAATCACGGGAATACCTCTGCAGCGTCTATCCCCTTAGCGTTGGATTTGTCGGTACGTGAACAACGGATCAAACGCGGTGATTTGTTACTGCTTGAATCGTTCGGCGGTGGCATGACATGGGGTGCGATGGTGTTACGTTATTAAGGAGACTGAGGTTTATGTCGAAGACAGCATTTGTATTCCCAGGCCAAGGTTCACAATCCGTGGGGATGTTAAGCGATTTAAGTCAGAGCTACCCGTTGGTTATCGAATTATTTGCTAGTGTTTCCGATCATCTTGGTTATGATGTTTGGAATTTGGTACAGCATGGCCCAGAAAGCATGCTCAATCAAACTGAGCATACGCAAGTTGCGATGTTGGTCGCTGATGTAGCAGTATATAAAATCATAGAGCAGCGTGGCGCTATTAGGCCGTCAATGATGGCCGGTCATAGCCTTGGTGAGTATGCGGCGTTGGTTGCAGCCGGGTCGATTAATTTGTTAGATGCAGCGTCGTTGGTTGCCACCCGTGGTCGATTGATGCAAGAGACAGTACCTTTAGGTGCCGGTGCGATGGCAGCTATTGTGGGTTTGACCGATGAAGATATTCAAACCTTGTGTGCAGAAGCTAGCTCATCGACTCAACAGGTGACTCCTGCAAATTATAATGCCATTGGGCAAGTTGTTATTGCCGGTCATACACCGGCAGTTGAAAAAGCAATTAAACTGGCTAATGATATGGGCGCACGCATGGCAATAAATATTCCAGTTAGTGTCCCGTGCCATTGTTCGCTTCTCAATGCAGCGGCTGAAAAATTTGTTGATAGCCTGGAGCGTACTGAATTTAAGGTGCCATCGCTACCGGTTATTAGTAACGTTGATCTTAGTGTTTATCAATCGGCCGAACAAATTAGACATCTATTGAAGGAGCAATTATGTTCTCCTGTTCGATGGGTGGAGACCATTCAAGCCATGAAAACCAAAGGTGTTGAACAAATTGTGGAGTGTGGACCTGGTAGAGTATTGAGTGGTCTGGTTAAACGTATCGATAAAACATTGGATTCCTTAAGCGTGAATGATGAGGCGAGCCTCAACGCTGCTTTAGCAAAAATGACGGCCATTAGTTAATCAATCTATGACAGAGGGTTACAAGCGTGACAAACAATTTACAAGGTAAGGTTGCATTGGTTACAGGCGCAAGTCGTGGTATTGGTCAAGCTATAGCGCTCACGTTAGCAAAACAAGGTGCCTATGTGATTGGAACGGCTACAACTTCACCAGGTGCCTTGGCAATTTCTGAGGTTATGCAGCAAGAGAGCGTCACGGGTGAGGGTGTCGTACTTGATGTGACCAAGAATGATAGCGTTGAAAATTTGATGACGAACTTGTCAGATCAAAATAAATTACCATCAATATTGGTTAACAATGCAGGGATTACCTGCGATAATTTGTTGTTACGTATGGATGATGAGGAATGGTACCGAGTTATAGAAACGAACATGAATGCGGTGTTTCGTCTAAGCAAAGCGTGTATTAAGCCGATGTTTCGTGCTCGATGGGGACGGATTATTAACATCGGTTCTGTAGTGGGCGCTAGCGGTAACTCAGGACAAACTAATTATACCGCTGCGAAAGCAGGTATCGTTGGTTTTTCTAAATCGTTGGCACAAGAGATGGGTAGTCGTGGTATTACGGTTAACGTTGTTGCGCCGGGTTTCATTGACACCGATATGACAGCATCTTTACCTTCAATGGTGAAGGATGAGTTGCTAAAACGAATTCCCATGAAGCGTTTGGGGAAGGCCGAGGATATTGCCGCTGTTGTTGCTTTTTTAGCGTCAGATGCAGCTAACTATATTACTGGTGAAACGATCCATGTGAATGGTGGGATGTCTATGTATTAGACTTGCGTTATCTGAAGAATTGAATAAACTACCGATCAAATTTTTTTATAAACCGAAGAGGGAATACAAGTTATGAGTACAGTAACAGATCGAGTTCGAAAAATTGTTATTGAGCAATTGGGTGTTAAAGAAGATGAATTGAAGAACGATGCGTCCTTTGTTGATGATTTAGGCGCTGATTCATTAGATACAGTTGAGTTGGTTATGGCGTTGGAAGAAGAATTTGAAACTGAAATTCCTGATGAAAAAGCCGAAAAAATCACGACCATTCAGGAAGCGATTGATTATATTGAATCAAATTTAGATAAATCAGAAGCTTAATCGTTTATTGCGATAAATGTAGCCCGTATGGGGCGAGGCGTAATGTAGTATCATGACATAAGATGATACTACATTACGCTTCGCTACTTATGGGCTATAGGATTAAAGGTAGTACGACATTTAATAGAGGATATTCCATTGACTAAACGACGTGTAGTTGTGACTGGTATGGGGATGCTAACTCCTGTTGGTCTAAATGTAGAGGATACTTGGCGGAATATTCTGGATGGGGTAAGTGGTACCGGCTTGATCGAAGACTTCGATACCACGGACTACCCAACCAAAATTTGGGCTAAAGTTAAGAACTTTAACATTGAAGATCATATATCGAGCAAAGATGCGCGTAAAATGGATGTCTTTACGCAGTATGGTATGGTTGCTGCTGATGAAGCTCTAGCAGATGCTAATTTAAACCTCGATGAGCAATCGTCGCTACGAGCGGGCGTTGCCGTAGGTGCTGGTATTGGTGGTTTACAAACCATTACTAATAATCAGGAAAAATTGATTGCAGGTGGACCACGAAGAGTGTCACCTTTTTTTATCCCCGCTGGCATTATCAATATGGTTGCCGGACAGATTTCTATTAAGCATCACTTGAAAGGGCCTAATATTTCTGTGGTTACTGCCTGTACAACGGGTACCCATAATATTGGTCTAGCAGGGCGAATGATTGCCTATGGCGATGCGGATGTCATGGTTTGCGGTGGCGCAGAGATGACATGTACCCCCCTTGGTCTTGCAGGTTTTTCTGCAGTACGATCATTATCTAAACGCAATGATGAGCCTGAAAAAGCATCACGCCCATTTGACCGGGACAGGGATGGCTTTGTGATGGGAGAAGGCGCTGGTGTTTTGGTTCTGGAAGAATACGAATATGCCAAGGCCAGGGGTGCAAAAATATATGCTGAATTGGTAGGATTTGGAATGTCAGGAGATGCGTTTCATATCACCGCTCCCGATGACGATGCAGATGGTGCGGCGCGGGCTATGATTGCTGCTGTTAATGATGCAGGAATTGCTTTTGATAAAGTGGATTATATCAATGCTCATGGTACATCAACTTCTTTGAATGATAAAAATGAAACCATGGCAATTAAACGTGTATTCCAACAACATGCCTATCAGTTGGCGGTGAGTTCAACGAAATCAATGACGGGTCATTTACTGGGTGCGGCCGGCGCAGTTGAGGCCATTTTCAGTATTTTGGCAATGAGAGATCAGGTTGCTCCACCAACGATCAATCTTGATAACCCGGATGAAGGGTTTGACTTAAATTACGTCGCTCATACGGCACAAAAGAGGCAAATTAACTACGCGCTGAGTAATTCGTTAGGATTCGGAGGCACCAACGGTAGTCTGTTGTTTAAGAAAATCTAACATGGATCGTCGTTGGCTGAAATGGGTCGTTGTTGTTTGTTTCATCCCATTATTAATCTGGGGTGTTACCGTAAGTTTTGATTTGTATCGATTATTATATCGTCCGATGGTTGTTTTCAATAATGATTCAACCATCATTATCTTGGATAAATACACGTCTGCTGCTTCATTTGTTCAAATGCTTAAAACGCGCGGGCTCATTCACTCTCAGCGGCTATTTCTATTGCTTATTCGGATGCAGGGGCTAACACAGCAGCTGAAAGCCGGTGTATATCAAGTTAAAGAGGGTGAGTCGGCAGAGCAATTTTTATCAAGAGTGGCTGATGGCGATGTTCTGACAGGTGTATTACGCATTATTGATGGGACAACGCAAGCGCAGGTCTCTGCCACGCTTGAATCAGCTAAATATTTGACTTATCGCGCTACAGATTGGTCCGCCATCGCAACATCATTCAAAAGTGCAGAAGGTCTTTTACTCGCAGATACTTACCATTATGATGCAGGTAGCCAAAGTAAGGAGCTACTCGAGCATGCTCACAAAAATTTACAAATATTTCTTGATAATAGCTGGCAACATCGTGCTCTGGATTTACCTTACAAGACTTCCTATGAGTTGTTAATTGCGGCTTCCATCATTGAGAAAGAAGCAGCTATTTCAGAGGAGAGACGACTGATTGCCGGGGTTATAGTGAATCGGTTACGCAAAAATATGCCATTGCAAATGGATCCAACGGTCATTTATGCTCTGGGCACCCATTACAAAGGCCAATTAACACGAGACGACTTACATATTGTCTCACCTTATAATACGTATCTATATCGTGGATTACCTCCTACACCCATAGCAATGGTAGGGAAGGAAGCTATTGATGCAGCGGCACATCCTTCGCCAACAAATTTCCTGTATTTTGTGGCAACAGGGGATGGACGCCATTATTTTTCAGAAAATTATGAACAGCAAAAGCAGGCAGTTGCTCGCTATCGAGGAACAAAATGATGTCTAAAAGAGGACATTTTATTGTATTAGAAGGCTTAGAAGGCGCTGGAAAGTCGACAGCACTTCATACAATAAAAAAATTTTTGGCAGCGTTTGAGGCTGAAATCATTACGACGCGTGAGCCAGGCGGCACACGTGTCGGTGAGGTGGCAAGACAGCTGATTAAAGAATCGATTGCCTCAGAGCCTCTGGACTCTCGTAGTGAGTTACTTTTACTTTACGCCTCAAGAGTACAACTGTTAGAGTGCGTCATACGACCCGCATTGGATAAAGGTTGTTGGGTGGTTGCTGACCGTTTTGAGCTTTCAACATGGGCTTATCAAGGTGGGGGGCGAAAACTTGATCGCGAAATGATCGCCCATTTATCATCGTTTTGTTTGCATGATTTAAAACCCGATTTGATTATTTTCTTAGATATCAGCCCGCAACAAGGTCTAATTCGTGCACTGAAACGTGGTAAAGCCGATCGAATTGAACAAGAATCATTGTTATTTTTCACTGATGTGTACAATGCATATCATGCGAAGATTAAATCCATGGATAATGTGGTGGTTATTGATGCAAGCAAACCCTTAGGCGTGGTGCAGAATTTAATACGCTCAGCACTTGAACGTTATATAAAAACGAAGGGATTATGATTGAGTTACAAGACGCGCACGCCGCATTGTGGGAGCGTATTCACCCGTTACTATTAAAAAATCGGCTTCCCCATGCTTTCCTGTTTGTAGGTCCACGTCATGCAGGGATGCTTGCATTTGCTAACCGATTAATCGCTCTTCTGCTTTGTCAGCAAGCGGTATCTACTCCTTGTGGTGAATGTCGAGCTTGCCATCTATTGTTAGGCGGTATCCACCCAGATATTAATTATATCCGCCAAGATACGCCAGGTGGAGCTATTAAAATTGAACAAATCCGTGAGTTACAGCTACACATTTATCAAACACCGCAGCGAGGTTCACGGCGCTTCATCGTGATTGAAGCGGCTGATAAAATGAACACAGGTGCGGCTAATGCTTTATTAAAGGTTCTTGAAGAGCCACCGTTGCATACGACGTTTATTTTAATTGCAGAGCAAATGGATGGCATGCCGGCAACCATTTTAAGTCGGTGTCAAAAATATGTTT
>CAMBDN010000074.1 GCA_945865355.1 Legionella genomosp. 1 | reverse complement strand
TTGTACGCATCAAGGAATAAGTCAAATAAGAAGATTATAAATGGGGTGAAAATGCATACGATCTTTGAAAAAATGGCCCAAAACCCTGTCAACCCCTAAATGAAAAAAATTAAAAATATTTACTTGCACAGGCTTGCCGAAAGCTCACGTTGAAACATAAATTTGTGAGCCAACTGGTCTTACAGCTAATGACTCAGCATTAGATTGAAAAGAAGCACCGGTATCACCACAACCAAATAAAACATTTGTCTGAGTATTAACGAAGCATAATTGCAAATCCTGACTACCACTATAGGCTAAATATGCAAATCGGTTTCCTGGAACAGTAGATAGTTGACAGTTTTGCTGACCCTTGCCATTTAGGCACAACTCAACAGATACCGGGCCAACGGGTCCTGTGATTGCAATTGATTTTGGTACTGTATCGCTAACTGTAAAAAGACATGAATGCCCCGTTAGGATGCAGTCTACGCCGGGATTCGTCAAATGAAAGCCCGCTGTAGTGAAAATTCCGGCACTTTTGTACGTCCAATTGGGCGTGGTGGAGCTAGTGATCAAATTCGGCCCATTTGCATAAGTATTAAAAAGTGGGCCCGTTGGACCCACCGAAAAAGCAAGGTGAGTGGCGATGAGGTAAGGCACAGCTTGTACCTGCCTTTATCAATGTCCTGTTCATCAAAAAATCCTTTTCTCAATTAAATTAAATCACCAAGCCACACATAATTGCCTGAGCATAATTTTCACCAGTAGACAAACGCGTTAAAATTTGGTCATTCGTCGGTTGTAAAGCATCTTGCCCAAGATAGAAAAACCGGTAGCCACATTCCAATGGTGCGGACCCAAAGAGACGATTGATTCTAAAGCCAATGCCCGCCATTGCACTAAAGGTAACGTTTGACGCACCTGAAAAGCTGTTGTTCACAGAATACATGGGTGCACGTGGTTGCTCTTGATAATGACGGGTTCGGGTAAAATTTGGCCCTATCCCAGCATCGAATACCAAAGCATATCGATCCTGACTGTTATTAAATTTTCCCTTGGCCGCGACATAAAGTGGAAAATGATTCACATCATATTTATAGGCTAAATTGGTAAACATCATCTCCTCAACAATGTAGCCACTGACGCTAGAAGGCGCAAAATAAAACGTGTTCAATCCATAACTAACGTCAAACCGATCCCGACTCCACCCCCGCATATAATAACCCAAACCAACAATACCGCTGCTGGAGTTACCGTTGGTCACGGTGTATTGATTCCCTTTCAAATCTTCTATCGCAATCATTTGATTGTTTTGGCCCTGCGTCGCAAAAAAGCCGCCCAACTCAATCAGTAGTTCTGGTTTTCTAGCCTGCCATTGTGAATAAACGTTATTCGTACTTACGGGAAGCGGAGTAAAAGCGGTGCTGGAGAATGATTGTGTTGATATGAGGGCAACGACAATAGCAATATAGGCTTTAATAGGCATCCGTTTCATTGACCTTCCCTGATTGACGCGATAGTTAGCATCATACTATTCCAAAGATGCCCCATCATCAATAATTTTGATCCCAGGTGTTGTAAGATCATCTAAGAAGCGGCAAGCCAGCAAGTCTATTCACGTGAACGTCTTTGCTGGCGCGCCGCCGCATCATCACAGTATATAACGCGCCAAATCTTCATCAGCGACTAATTTACCCAAGTGCAGCTGTACATATTCCGCATCAACATGAATAACCTCACCCGATTTATCCGTTGCTTCAAAAGAAACGACCTCAAGTAAACGCTCCATTACGGTATATAAACGACGAGCACCGATATTTTCAGTGCGCTCATTCACTTGCCAAGCCACTTCAGCAATCCGACGAATTCCAGTATCTGCAAAAGTTAATTGCAAGCCTTCTGTCCCCATCAAAGCGGTGTACTGCTCGGTTAGCGAGGCACTAGGCTCTGTCAAAATACGAACAAAATCGTCAACACTAAGCGCTGAGAGCTCAACGCGGATCGGTAATCGACCTTGCAGCTCAGCAATCAAATCGGATGGTTTAGCAACATGGAAAGCACCTGAGGCGATAAACAAAATATGATCGGATTTAATCATGCCATATTTGGTTGATACGGTCGTTCCTTCCACTAACGGTAACAAGTCACGCTGCACACCTTCACGCGAAACATCCCCCCCTTGCTCTGCACGCTTCGCTACTTTGTCAATTTCATCAATGAACACAATACCATTTTGCTCAACGCTTTCAATGGCCCGTGTTTTAATATCATCTTCATTAATGAGCTTAGCGGCCTCTTCTTCACAGAGTATTTTCATCGCTTTGTGAATGGGCATTTTACGTGTCTTGGTGCGGTTTGAGCCAACTTGTTGGAACATCGTTTGCAATTGATTGGTCATTTCTTCCATGCCCGGAGGGGACATGATTTCAATACCAACAGGAGACACAGAAACATCGATCTCTATCTCATTGTCGTCGAGGGTGCCTTCGCGCAATTGTTTGCGAAAAATCTGTCGTGTAGATGATTCTTTCTCACTGGGTGCCGTAGTACCTCTTGCTGGAGGTAGCAACGTGTCAAGGATCCTTTCTTCTGCTGCATCTTCAGCCGGACGCTGTACCTTTTTCATCGCCAACTCACGCTCTTGCTTAATAGCAATATCCGCTAAATCACGAAGAATCGAATCAACATCACGTCCTACATATCCAATTTCGGTGAATTTCGTTGCCTCAACCTTGATAAATGGTGCTCCAGCTAATTTAGCCAAGCGTCTGGCAATCTCTGTTTTACCAACACCGGTGGGCCCTATCATTAAGATATTTTTAGGCATTATTTCATTACGCAACGTATCATCTTTGATCTGCATACGACGCCAACGATTACGAAGCGCAATAGCCACCGCGCGTTTAGCATCATCTTGGCCGATAATATGTTTATTGAGTTCCACTACAATTTCACGAGGTGTCATCACTATCATTGTATTATTCACAATCGCTATCCAATTCTTCTATCGTTAAGTTATGGTTGGTGTAAATGCAGATATTTCCTGCGATCATTAACGCTTTCTGGACAATATCCGCAGCCGATAACTTTGTATTTTCAAGCAATGCGCGAGCTGCTGCTTGTGCAAAAGGCCCACCGGAACCGATGGCCATTAACCCTTCTTCTGGCTCAATGACATCGCCATTTCCGGTAATAATCAGTGACGCTTTACTATCTGCTACGGTCAATAAAGCTTCTAGACGACGCAAAATTTTATCAGTACGCCAATCTTTGGCCAGTTCGACGGCTGCCCGAACCAGATGCCCCTGATGCATTTCCAGTTTGCTTTCAAAACGCTCAAATAGAGTAAAAGCGTCTGCAGTGCCTCCCGCAAATCCGGCAATCACTTTGTCTTTATATAATCGCCTGACTTTACGTGCATTACCTTTCATTACCGTATTACCCATGGTAACTTGGCCGTCACCACCAATAACCACTTTATTACCCCGCCTGACCGACAAGATAGTCGTACCGCGAAATTGCTCCAAAATAGATCCTTAAGGGTCGAAACCTTATTAATTGGGGGTGCAAAATAAAAAATCAATGGTCCTTGAGCATAATTTTATAATCATTGTGCATGAATAGCTGCTAGCCCCATGGTCGCTTACGAGAATAAATTTGAACATCTCCATCACGACGTGCACTAGACCCGGTTTCAACGGTTAACGAGGAATATTTTTCATCCACTGGCTCATCTGACTCCGACTCATCAGGCACGGCTTCCTTTTTCCTCACTTTTGACGGCCTCATAAAACCTTGCTCAGCTCGGGCAGCAATTATATTTTCCTTACTAACCTTAAGATCCAGGCGCAAGCAAGGCGACAATAAGGACCGAATAACAACCTCCGCCCCACCCATAAGCTGATTATTTCTAATATCAATGGAGGTCGTGCCAGAAGGGACTGAATATTTCTTCCATTTAACGCCAGATTTATCGCAAACATCGCCATCAAGCACTATACAACAAAGCTGACGCAACCCTAAGCCCGCTCCGCCCACATAAAATTTTGCATCCTGCTTCTTCTCGCTCTTCTGCGATTCTTGTTGATATCTCCCATCTTTTACCCAAGCCGTAAAAGACTCTAAATATTCATTTGAAAAGCCTCCAGCATTATCAGTAATAATGACTGAAATCGTTTCGTCTATGATTCGCAGCATAACATTCATTTCTAATGTTGAGACAAGACTAGCACCAGTGAGATACCGTCTCACTAACGCATCGATACTGTTTTTAAGCAATTCAAGAAAATTATCACTAAACGATTGAACAGCATGTGGTTGACCCTTGATACCCGACCCGTCATTTAACGCGGCAGCAAGTTGCGCTTCAATAGGATTCATTTTATCGCATTGAGCACACAGTATTTCTTTCACATTTTCCCAGTGCATTGCTCCGTCAAATCCACTCGTAATTGGTTGTAAAGCTGTACGCTCTTTTACAAAATTTTTTTCATCCAAGGCTCTTTCGGAAGAATCCACCTCAGGGGCGACTTGGATGAGCTTTCTGCTTGCAAGGCAATAATCACTTAGATCGGCTATTAACTTTACTGATAGCCTAATATCACCGGGCATGATTGTAATTTTTATCATCGCTCCTCATCTTTGACTTATTTAACGCACCACTACAGCGAAGAAACATACATAACTCACCTAAACTCTCTCACAAGCGGGGCATCTGGTGAGCAAAGCAACGCTGATTGACTATTTTTACAAGTAAGAAGTAAAATTTTAGATCAACCCATCATCTTACTGATAGCTTTCCATCTCTTGGTTCTATAATCGTTTTATCATCGTCTCCCCGCAAAACGTTACCATTTTTAGAGAAAGACATCTGAGGATTGTGTATGTTAAACTGCGCGTTAATTTGAACGGCTGCTATTATATCGATTTTATCATGAAAACTGCCATTATTATTCCTGCCCGTTATGCTTCTACTCGGTTACCAGGTAAACCCTTGGTAATGATCAGCGGGCAAACCATGTTACAACGTGTGGTAAATTTGTCGCAGGCAGCAGCCATTGGGTTAAAACATGTTTCAGTAGTGGTCGCTACCGATGATGACCGAATTACGGCACATTGCCATGATATGGGTGTTACCTCAATAATGACCTCACCTGATTTACCAACGGGTACTGACCGCGTTGCAGAGGCGGTCAGTCAGATGAGCGATAAACCTGATTTCATCTTGAACATGCAGGGCGACGCACCATTAACACCGCCCGATTTTCTGCGAGCGATGATTACAGCATTTGTCGCATCGCCATGCGATGCCGTGACTCCGGTTACACAATTAACCTGGGAACAATTGGACAAATTGCGTCACAACAAGTTGACAACACCATTTAGCGGCACAACCGCCACTTTTAATGAAAAGACCGGCCATGCTTTTTGGTTCAGCAAAACGATCATTCCAGCAATGCGTAAGGAAGATTCCTTACGTAATAGCGACCTTAAAAGCCCCGTTTATCGACATATTGGTTTGTACGGATACTCCATTAACATGCTTGAGAAATTTATCAATTTACCAGAGAGCAAATTCGAGAAGTTAGAAGGACTAGAACAACTACGATTGTTAGAAAATGGCTACACCATACGTTGTGTACCGGTTGAATTCAACGGCCGTGCTAATATGTCAGGCGTCGATAGTCCAGAAGACGTTGCTCGCGCCGAATTGTTGATCACTCAACATGGCGAATTACTAAATAAGGATGTTATTGCATGAGTAACCCGACTAGATTGCTAATAGCTCGACACGGCAATACCTTTGGTGCTGGCGATGTTGTAAGGAGAGTAGGCACTACAGACCTACCGCTGGTCGAAAGCGGTTTGATGCAAGGACGTTTGCTGGGCGCCTATCTTAAACAAAATAATTTATTTCCGCAGGTGATTTTTACCTCGAAGCTTAAAAGAGCGATTCAAACCGCTGAGCAAGCACAACTCATGATGCAAACGTCTCTACCAATTGAAACGCTTTCGATTTTTAATGAGATAGATTATGGTCCGGATGAGAACCAACCCGAAGATACCGTTATTGCAAAACTGGGGACAGATGCGCTTAAGAAATGGGAAGCAAAAGCCATCGTACCAACCGGTTGGAACGTAGATCCACTAGCGATCATTAATAATTGGCATGATTTTGCTACCCGGCTAACAGAAAATTACGCAGGAAAAACCATTTTAGTTGTTACTAGCAACGGCATTGCACGTTTCTCACCCTATCTAACTGGTGATTTCGTGGCTTTTACTACGCAATACAATATTAAGATTGCGACCGGGGCATTATGTATCTTCGAGAAGACGCCATCCGCTCAGCAATGGCGTTGTCAGGCGTGGAATATCAAACCGGCAAATCACTTTACCACTCAAAGCTAGGATAAACATTCCTTACAGAGGCCCTTTAGTTCTATTGCATCTTGCTTCAATTGGAATTGCTGTGTATCAGCAATTTTGGCAACTAACCTACGTACATCAGCATCATAAATTTCAATAACGTGGTGGCACTGATTGCATACCATTAATACTTCCGATGACAAGTGTTTTTCAGGCTCACAACATAACGTATACGATTGAATGGATTCAATTTTATGCACTATTCCTTTGGCTACAAAAAACAAAAGTGCTCGATATACCGTGGGAGGCGTTGAGTTCGATTTTACTTTTAATAAATTCTCTAGGATTTCATACGCTTTTAATGGTCTTTTCTCACCCCATAAAATATAAAGCACCTCTTTTCGCAAAGACGACAGCTTTAATTCAAGGGTGGAACAATATTGTGTGAAAGAAAGGGGGTAATTCATTGATCTGGCTGACTTAACAGGCTGCGTGAGTCTAAGAAAGAAACGCCATGCAGTAGTGGCGCAATTTCAAGATGTTCAGCAATGCTCTGTCCAATATCGGCGAAAGTATCGCGCCGACCAATAAATTGACTCTTAAGCTTTCTACCAAAGACCAAAATAGGGATATGCTCGCGGGTATGATCAGAGCCTGGGAAGGTTGGATCACAACCATGATCAGCTGCAATAACGACCAGATCATTTGGTTGTAACATTGCTTCCAACTCAGGTATCCGCTTATCAAACGCCTCTAACGCTCCAGCATAACCTGCAACATCTCGGCGATGACCATACGAGGAATCAAAATCAACAAAATTGGTGAAAACCAAACTCTTATCTGGAGCCGTTGCAAGTGCGGCCAGCGTTGCATCAAATAATGCCATATTACCATCTGCTTTTATTGATTGTGTCGGTCCTTGATGCGCATAAATATCGGCGATTTTACCAATTGCAATGACCTCTCTACCCGCATTTTTTAGAAAATCCAACAGCGTTGGTTGCGGCGGCAATGTTGCATAATCGCGACGATTCCCGGTGCGATGGAATGCACCAGGCGAACCGATAAACGGCCTGGCGATAACTCGACCGATTTGATATTTATCAACCAGTTTACGGGCAATTTCGCAAATATCATATAATCGATTCAAACCAAATTTTTGTTCATGTGCTGCTATTTGGAAAACACTGTCCGCGGAGGTGTAAACAATCGGTTTGCCGGTCCGTAAATGCTCGTCACCCAGCTCGTCAATAATGATTGTACCTGAAGCATGTTTTTGCCCTATAACACCGGGCAATCCAGACAAGTGAATGAATTCGTCAATTAACGCTTGAGGAAAACACGGTATTGATGTTGGAAAATACCCCCAGTCAAACATCACGGGAACACCTGCTAACTCCCAATGACCACTCGGTGTGTCTTTACCTAAACTTTGTTCAACAGCATAACCATAATAACCGACGGGCTCGCTGAGTGTTGCCAAATCAACCACTTTCAACCCAGAGCTTGCTAACGCCGAATGGTACAAACCTAAGCGTGCTAAGTTTGGAATACATAAAGGGCCCTGACGCGTCCCTTCTATATCAGCCTTCCCCTCATTGCATGCTTGAACAATATGAGCAAATGTATTTGCGCCATCATCACCATATTGCTGTGCATCAAGACTAGCCCCTATCCCCAAAGAATCCATTAATAAAATACATACTCGCGAACCACTCATCCAACTTATCCTTGTGACTGTCGACAATAGGTCTCTTTTAGCTTAGAGATGGCAACAAGTGCCACAATCAATCCTAGTGGTAGAATCATTGCAGCGGTTTGGTAATTGGCTAAAGAGTAAACCGGAACGCCATCAGTCATATGCATTTCTCCATGCCAGACCAATACAGAACTAAATAAATTTTGATAAACAATATAACCACCCTGGGTCAATATAGATACGATACTTACAGCCATTGCTGTCATTGTTGGTGAACTACTCTCAGCAACTAGCGCGTAGCTAATCACCTGGGCTGCTGTAAAAAATCCTAGTAAAAAAAACAACAAAGCCATTACCCCGAATGAAACTGGGAAATACAAAATAACGAGAAAAATCAATAAAGACACCAACGCACCGACTTTCATCGGCAAGACGCGCAAACCCATTTTATCAGAAACCCAGCCAATCAATGGTCCGCCAATAATTGCCCCTAGAAATAACATGGAATTAACCATTGCCGCGTCCTCTTTAGTCACACCGAGACGCTGCATTAAATAAAGGGAGCCCATCATTGCTCCAAACACTGCAACTGCCATATTCATTAGGCTCGCATAGAGTGCTGCACGCAACGTTTGTGGATTAAAATAGGCCATTTTTGCAACCGTCAAAAAGCTTATTTTTTTACGCACGTGTTCAATGGCATGACCCGGCTTATCTTTGATCCAGATCGCCATCATGATCAACATGGCAACCCCCAACCAGCCCACCATCATCAATGAATCTCGCCAACCCACTTGGAGAACCAACTTCGTTAAAGGGTACTGTGCCAACATCCCACCACTCATCGCCATGGTTACAACGGCACCAGTAACCAGGGCCATTCGTTTAGGTGGAAACCAGCGCGAAGCAATACGAATGGGGCCTAAAAAACAAAAAGCACTACCAATACCCGTTATAAAACGACATAATAACGCCAAATAATATGAATGTGCATAAGCTAAAAGAAACGTGCTCAACACGCAAAAAAGCATTGCCACTAGCATTGTTTTCTTTGTTGAAAAACGGTCGAGCAACATACCCGCTGCAAACAGGAAAATAACGTTAGATAAGTAGTAAATGCTCGATAAATAGGTCATTTTATCAGCTTGGATATGAAAGTCATGCATAATATTGTCAGCAATCGATGCAAACATATTGCCTTGAATAAACTCATAAAAGAAAAAGAGCGATGCTGCAAAACAAACCACCCAGGGCAATAGTGACGATTCTTTCATATCAAATTCTTTAAATTCCTCAACCATCTGCATGATACCCCCTCAGTAACTACTCACACTACATTCAGATCCGAATGGCACGTCGTTAAGGATTCTATACGCCCCAGTAACCGTTCGGACTGAGGAGGAGCGCCAGCGACATCTCGAAGTCTGGGACCCAATAGACCAATGCTTCGAGATGTCGCTGGCGCTCCTCCTCAGCATGAACGGCTCCGGGGATAGACGAAAAAATCCTTCACGAAGAGCCACTCCACTCAGAGCAAATCGCTCGCTCAGATTCAAAATTAACTCGAGAGCAGTCACGCCTCTACCCTACTACAATATGTTTCACGCGCAAACAATATTGCCAACAATGCTGCGATAGCAGCTATTGGGAACATCCACATAGCGAATTGAAAGTCGGCAACCGAATACTGTTGAGTAGGCGCTCCAGCATGATATTGCACCAACCAACCAAACAATATTTGGCCTACCCCACCACCACCCATAATAATCACCGAAGCGATGGCCGTTGCAGCGCCGGTGTTATGAGAACTGTTACTTTCTGCAATCATTGGATAAGCAATCACCTGAGTACTGGTAAAAACTCCCAAGATGAAGAAGATAAGGCCCAATACATTTTCTGACAAAGCGTTCCCCATAAGCAGTGGAATGACCGTCAGAAAAGTAGCAACAGCACCAAACAACATCAAAGGCTTACGGCGGCCCAACCGATCAGAAATCCAACCCATTAGCGGACAGCCCAAAATACTACCAAAAAAGATCAGGCTAACGGTATTGCTCGCGGCAATTTGTGATAATTGATGCACCACCTGCAAATAGCTAGCGCCCCAGAGCGCGCAAATCACCATAATTGGCAAATTTAGACAAGAAGTATAAAGCCCTTAAAGCCAGTTTTGAGGATTCGTTA
>CAMBDN010000073.1 GCA_945865355.1 Legionella genomosp. 1 | reverse complement strand
AGTCATCATAAGAAAAAAACGGTTGTTCTGCACATCTGGCTACCAGCGTTCTGCCTGTGTAAGCTCTAGCCAATTTCACCGCAGCTGATACGGCGGTCGAACCATTTTTAGTAAACTTCACCATGTCGATGCTATCGATTAGACTCACCAATAACTCCGCAGCTTCTAGTTCAATCATTGTCGCCCGGGTGAGATTATTACCATTTTTAATCTGAGCAAACGCGGCATCGTCAATCTCATCTTCGGCATAACCAATGTTCACTGCACGTAACGCCATGCCATAATCCAGGAACTCGATACCCCGATCATCATACGTATAAGCACCCTTTCCACGCACCATAATTTGTGGTGCATTTTGTGGATATTGATCATGACCTCTGGAATACGTGTGCGCGCCACCAGGAATTACGTTTAGCAAGCGTGATTTATAGTCATCATTCATGTTAAATCCAACTCTAGTAATTGTTTATTTTACATGACCGTTTCTATCATGAAAAAATCTAATAAGGTATCAATTTCCAGTGATTTCCAGTGCGGCACAATATAAGGTAGTGTTGATTCATGATAAAAAGTTTTAGCTTCCAGGTATTTTTTAACCTCTGAAATATAGAGTGACCCTTCAAAAAAATACAGATGATCAACATCTTGCCTTCTAACTGGCTTCGCAAAATCTTCACGATTATAGGGTTTTAAGAAATTATCCGCACCCAACGTCGCACAATAAATAGGATGGCAGTTTCCGGTTTTACAAGCACCCACAATAGCAAGGCCAGGGCCATGCACCAGCGTTTCAAGTGCGCTATCAATATCGGCAGAGTCTGTTAACGGTGATGTTGGTTCCAACAACACGAAGTAATCATAATCCTCACCCTGCTCTATACAATAGTTGAGCGTATGAATAATTGCGTCTGATGATGGAGAGGTATCTTTGGCAAATTCTGCAGGGCGTAAAAACGGCACATCCGCACCTTGCTCCTGGGCTATTTTTGCAATTATTTTATCATCGGTGGTTACAATAACACGATCAATATAACGTGAGTTTAAGGCAGCCTTTATTGGCCAACCAATCAAGGGCTTTCCCTGCAAAGGCTTGATATTTTTTCCTGGTAATCCTTTGCTTCCGCCGCGGGCAGGGATGATTGCCAATATTTTTTTTTGTTCCATCATACCTGAAAATCCAATAGACTAACGTCTTCCTGTGCACGTTTAAAGTCATCCATGCGACCAATATCGAGCCAATATTCATGAATGGGAAACATATTTACAGAAGAGCCCTTATTGATATGGCGTTGAATCAAATCTGGCATATCAATACGCTCCCCGGGTAACACGCTTCTGGCAAATTCTGGTGAAAGCAAATAGATCCCGGCATTAATAAATGAGCGATGCAATGGTTTTTCAACAATTGAAGTCACTAAATGGCCTTGAAAATTTAACACGCCATAGGGTATTCGGTGTTCATACTCACGAACGCAAACAGTAGCCACTGAATCATGCTCATGGTAGTAATCTAGCAAATTTTTAAAATTAAGAGCGGTTAGCAAATCGCCATTCATCATAAACAAAGGCATATCAATCTCACTATGCGGTAATAACCCAAGTGCTCCACCCGTACCGAGAGGTTGTGGCTCATACACATAGCGAATAGTAACGCCCCAACGACTGCCATCGCCAAAATATTGTTCAATCATCTCAGGCATGAAGTGTGTTGAAATAAAAAATCTATGGAATCCAGCGTCTATAAAGCGCTCTAAAATTAATTCTAAAATAGGTTTTTTACCTACTTTAAGCAACGGTTTGGGACATTGGTGTGTTAATGGGTGTAGACGAGTACCAAAGCCTCCGGCTATGAGAAAAACAGGATTATCCCGATGCCTTTTTCTCAAGACATCATGCAAAGTTTCCAAGCCAACTACGTAACCATTTGCATCAACAATTGGCAATTGCAAAAGCTGGTATTTTTCCATAGTCGCCAATATCAGTCCCTTGCTCCAGTCGGCATGTGCTTTTTTGGGTGATTCACACATCACTTCCCGCACTGGCAATTCCATAGCCAGGTGACTTATCAAAGCGCGTCTCACATCCCCGTCAGTAACCGTACCTAACAAACGGTATTGCTCATCTACAACTAAAGCGATGCGTTGTGCTCCACGATCCAAAACTTCTATCGTTTCGGCTATGGTTGTATTAGGACTTATAAGCAGTGTTTTCCAGTCTTTCATTATTGATCACCACAATAGGTTGCTTCGCCAACTTCCTTTCGCCGCACCGATGCAGGTAAAACCACTTGTTGCGCTTTAATATCACGCACAACAGATGCTCCAGCACCTACAACTGCACCCTCACCCACATTAACGCCTACGATTAATGTAGAGCCGCTCGCAACGAAAGCACGCTTGTGTACACGTACTCCGCCACACAGCATAGCCCCTGGTCCAATATGTACATGCTCTCCAAGTACACAGTCATGATCAATACTTGCTTGCGTATTAATAATGACGTTCATACCAATACATGTATCGGCTTGAATCACCACGCCCGCCATTACTTGCGTGCCTTCACCCAACCGCACAGATTCATCTACCCAGGCATGCGGGTGAACAAGTATGGGAAAATAGTAACCTTTATCCTTGAATATGGTAAATAACGTCTGACGAATCTCTAATTTACCCACTGCATTAACCAAGTCAACACGACCTGGAGGAAAATCATGCATATCATCACCAGTGCCGAGCACATTAATCCCACGCCAGCTAGTAACACCCTGCTCGACCAACTCGGGAGCGCACACGCCAAGCACTGTTAGACCAGCCGCTTTGATTAATGAAAGCAATACCTTAGCATGGCCGCCCGCACCAAGTAAAACTAGTGGTTTATTTTGATTATTGCGCAACTCAGAGCTCAAATACTTCTCCCGCTCTGTAATTTTTTTTGCTCACTGAGCCGACAAGCTGCCAGATTAAAGCCGGAGACAAACCTCCTCCAGTTCTTGCCGTTGATAAATCATCACGCGCAATTACCTTGCCTTCAGGTAAATCTTTATCAACAATAATCGACTGTTTGGCAACACGTCTGGTATCCCACTCACTGATTTGCGGCGTTTTTACGCCACATCCCAATGCAATTTCAAGCGCGCGTATATCGCCAACCAGTTTCTTAAGCTCATCTACTTCTATAGAGGCAATATGATCCGGACCAGGTAGTGATTTATCGAGCGTAAAATGTTTTTCAATGACGGTCGCGCCACGCGCAACAGCCGCAATTGGAATCACCGTCCCTTCTGTATGATCGGAATAACCAACCGCTAGCCCGAAAGCACTCGCCAATGTATCCATCGCACGTAAATTAACCTCGTGCCATGGCGTTGGGTATTGCGAGGTACAATGCAACAAGGTGACATGGCCTTTAAGCTTTTCTCGAACGTCTATCTTGCTCCAACATTGCCAGACATCTTCTATGCTGCGAGGTTCTTCGTCGTTATGCAATGCATGGGTTACGACCGCAAGCGCTGACTCTACTTCAGACAGGGTTGCCATACCCGTTGAAATAATCAGAGGTTTGCCTGTTTTGGAAAACTGCCACAATAATGGTGCGTTGGTTAATTCACCAGATGGCACTTTATAAACAGGGATATTTAAGGATTGTAAAAATTGCAGGCTCAACTCATCAAAAGCGGTTGATAAAAATTCTATACCACGTTTTTCCGCATGCTGTTGCAGTTCTATATGCCATGCTTCCGGCAACTCAAGTTTGGCAAGCATATCAAATTGTGACTCGCTCGCATCCGTATTGGATTTTTGATATTGCGCTTTTTCGACATGCCGACTTGCCAGTTTACTGGCTTTAAACGTTTGAAATTTAACGGCATCAGCACCCGCATCTGCCGCGGCATCCACCAACTGAAAAGCAAGCTCTTTACGTCCATTATGGTTAACGCCCGCTTCAGCAATTATATATACTGCATTTTTTATTGTTTTCATTCAAAATCCAGATCTTGAAACTGTTTCATAGTAGACAATTGCTGCTCTTTAATAACAGCCAGAATTCGCGATGCCACATCACCATCGCCATAAGGGTTGCTCACATCTCGGCAGCTATCTTTGAATGCTGGAGTCAAGGCCTTATTGATCGCATCCTGAATTGCAGCATAATTGTCTTCGCAATTAATAACTGATTCAGCGGCCAAACGGCCTTTTTGCCTTAAACCAATATTGACAGTGGGTATACCAAATGCAGGCACTTCAATAATGCCGCTTGAGGAATTACCAATAACCACATCGGCGTGCGAAATAGCATTTAAATAGCGCTTATAGCCCAATGATTTTACCGCGAATGCGCGTTTATTATTTTGTTGGCAATAACGCTCTAACATTTGGATAATGGCATAGCCACCGTTGTCCGCATTGGGGTACGTAAACAGAATAGTATGGTCTGGCCTATCATCCAATACGCTTAATAGGTTCTTGAATGCTGATTCCGCTGGTGTTTGATCCAGTGTTACTGAATGATAGGTAATTAGAAAATAAGGTTGCTGCAGTGGCCCCCTAATATCTTGCGCAAATTTATCAAAAGACAGGCGCTCAACATTCGTCACATGCTCTAAACCGGGAGCACCGACATTAAACACGTTTGCAGCCTCTTCGCCCATTTGGATGATACGACGGCGGTATTCTTCCGCTGCAACAAAATGCAGCGAGGCCATCTTGCTAATCGCATGACGGATTGAATTGTCGTAGGCACCTAATGTCAGTTCCCCACCGTGGACGTGGGCAATGGGTATATTCATGATTAACGCCGCTTGAGCGACTGCCAATGCTTCAAAGCGATCGCCAAGGACTACCAAAAGATCGGGCTGTAATCGCGACAAGGCATCCGCAAAACCCACCGTGGCAAGCCCCATTGACTTCACTACCCCGACAGCAGTATTAGAGGACAAGAGCATTTCAACGGTAGCATCGATAGCAAAACCATCCGCTTCTATTTCTCGCCAAGTGTCGCCATATTGTGGCGACAAATGCATACCCGTGACGATAACTTGCAACGTTAAATCAGAGTCATTCTGTACCGCTTTCATCAACCAATAAAGCAGCCCATATTCTGCCCTTGTGCCCGTGAAGATTGCGATCTTACGCATGCTTCTCTCCATGATTAATCACACTGCTTGGCAGGTTAACGACTCGATCAGCCAGCCATTGAGTATTAGTTAACGGCCCCGCTGGCGCCTGATTAAACATCGACAACTGGTGCATCGGTTGCCAAACAGGTCTAGTCATAATTCCGAATTCATTCGTTACTGTCAACAACGCATCACGCTGCTGCCTGTCTTCACAGATAACCGCGTTCAACCAGTAATTACTGCGGCAGTGTTCTGGTTCGGTCATAAATTGTAAAGGTGAACTGGCCAGAAGTTGTTTGTACGCACTTGCCAGCTGACGTTTATTTTCAATAAAAGCATTCAATTGTTCTAGTTGTGCGCATCCCATAGCGGCATTGAGATTTGGCATGCGATAATTAAACCCTATCTCATCATGCACATACTCGTAGGGATGCGGTTTTTTAGCTGTAGTCGTTATGTGTTTTGCATGTTTGGCAAGCGCCTGGTCAGCTAAAATCATCCCACCGCCACCGGTAGTCATAATTTTATTACCGTTGAAACTTAAAATACCTAATTTGCCAAATGTTCCTGTATGTCGCCCTTTGTAAAGGCTACCCAAAGACTCTGCAGCATCTTCAATTATGGTTAATCCCCATTGATTACATACAGCGAGTAACCTATCGAGGTCAGCCGGATGGCCAAAAGTATGCATGGGGATACAGGCGCTTATAATCCTATTGTCTGCTTTATATCGGCAACAGTGGCAATCATCGATATAAGCGAACTCCTCAAGCCATACACTCAAAGCAAAGGGCGATAAGCCCATGGTTGCTCTATCGACATCGATAAATATAGGAACGGCCTGACAGTAATTGATAGCATTACAAGTGGCCACAAACGTAAGGGTTTGGGTGATGACATAATCGCCTGGACGCACTCCAGCAAGTAGCAAGGCTATATGCAACGCACTGGTACCATTAACGGTAACCACAGCGCCAGGAGTGCCGGTGTAGGTAGCCATTTCGCGTTCAAAACGATCTACGTAAGCGCCAACACTGGATACAAACGTTGAATCTATCGTATCCAGTACATACTTTGACTCATTGCCGTTAAATACCGGCGCATGTAATGGTATAAAATCCTTGGTGCGATAGTGGTCGCGAATAAATTGCAGCAGCGAACTAAACATAACAGTACTTATACATTGTAAATATTGGCCTTGTATTTAGCTAAATTTTTTTCTGCGGTAAACCATTCGATTGTTTTCTGCAGTCCCTGCTTGATGGGAAATTTCGGCTCAAAGCCGGTTAAATTCCGTATTTTAGTATTGTCACACCATAATCTGGAAACTTCCGATTTTTCCGGCCGCATACGTTGCTGATCAATTACAAACTCTACATGACTACCCATAAGTTCACGAATCAAATTCAGAGTGTCAGCAACCGATATTTCATAGTTTGATCCGATATTTACCACTTCACCAACCACATTGTCGGCACGTGCTAGTTCTACAAACCCACGGCAAGTGTCTTCAACATAGTTAAAATCACGGGTAGGTGTAACATCACCCAACTCTATTTGCTTACAACCTGTTGCAATTTGCGCAATTATCGTGGGGATAACGGCTCGTGCCGATTGCCTTGGCCCATAGGTGTTGAATGGTCTGGCAATGGTTAACGGTAAATCGAAGGCATTAAAATAGCTCATTGCCATAGCATCCGCGCCTATCTTGGAAGCACTATAAGGTGATTGCGCCTGTAACGGATGTTTTTCATCTATTGGAACATACCTTGCTGTGCCATATACCTCACTGGTAGACGTGTGAATAATGCGACTGACGTTGTTTTCAAGAGCGGCTTGGCAGATATTTAGTGTGCCATTGACATTGGTATCGACATAACTATGAGGAGCCACATAGGAATAGGGAATTGCAATTAATGCAGCCAGATGAAAAACAATCTCAGTATCCTTGGTAATATGTTTACAGAAATAGGGATCACGAATATCACCGGTGACCACCTCTATATCACTCAAATAAGCAGTATCTTCTAGCCAGCCCCAGGAATTAAATGAGTTGTACTGGGACAGCGCCTTGACTTGATAGCCTTCCCTGACCAATAGTTCAGTTAGGTGTGAACCAATAAAACCATCGGCACCAGTAATTAATACTTTCATCTGCAGTTTCTCACAATCCAATTTATACATTTATGGCTATAACACTTCAGAAACCAAGCGATCATACTACTGCTTGATTACGACCACTTAATAAAACAAATGAACGGCCGAATGCTACGGCAACCCCAAGTAATCCCCCTAACACTAAAGAGAGCATAATAATTAATTGCTTTCTCGGCGTCACCACGGATACATCCACTCTGCCATCCGCGCGATAGACAGTTAAATGATCAGCAAGTCCTTTGGTATATTGCAAAATAAATTGATAATTATCATACTTTTTTTGTAACGTGCGTAATTTTGGTAGAAATGGATCATCCGATTGGCGCATTTCGAGGCCTTTAATTTCTGCGGTAAGCATTTTAGTTCCTCGTAGAAATATCATGTTTGATTTTTCTGATAGAGAATTTTTGAAATATTTTGGATCTGTTAACCCGATAGCTTGGGCTGTATTTAATGCCTCTTTGAGTTGAGCCAGCCTATCAAGACGAGCTTGTTTCCCATCTGTTCTAACTCTATCCATTGCAAGATCTAAATCGTTTGCAAGTACTTTGACTCGGACAGATGTATCATGCAAAATACGATTCACCGCATTGTCCCTGGCCAAGTCCACATAACGAACTACCCAGTCTGCTGCTTGTAATGAACTCTTACTTCTCATCCTCAGCGTATATCTTGCAGGATTCCCAAAATCCTGCTTTAAAGCAATAATACCATCAAGCTGCTTACGCAGTTTTGTTTGAGAAACTGTATTACGATGATTAGCTGGTAACACCGGTAAAAAAACCTGATCAAAAAATGCTTCTTTGGTTGCGTGTGATGCCAAACTGCCAATAAAAATTTGATACACATAATTGACTGTTTCGTCTATCGACTTAAGGCCATTGATACCCATCACACCATCTTCAAACGGCGGCAATAAATAGAATTTAGCTTCATACGCTGGCTTAGCCAACCAGATATAGCTGCTTGCCAACGCCACGCTCAGAAAAATAGTACACACAATCAACCACTTCTGCCGCCACAATGCCAACAATGAATTCTCCATAAAGTCCATTTCGCCAGATTTTTTACTTTCACTATCCTGTTTTCTCAGCACATAACCTCCATAGATCCCTCATTCCGCAGTAAAAAAGTGCATAAAAAAATAAGAGATGGTATTGTTATCGAACATTTCGCTCCGGTTTATTTCTTGTCGAAATGAACAAAAAATAAATTCACGGGTTTACTACGGAAAACTCGCTACTCAATAAATATACAGCTATTTATTTATTGAGTAAATCTGTTTGCATAGCGAAGTCAGGACTATAAATGCTCTATATAACAACAAATGTCTCCTTGTGATGATTGGTTGGCCTAATAAATTCTAAGCTTTACTGCGGAATGTGGGATAGATGCATTATCCTGAAAAAAACAGTTGAATCTATTAGGAAGAGGCTACGGCTTTTTTCATGATTATTTTGTAATACCATTATTAACAATGGTGAAATTTTACCACCGACGACATAAAAAAGCACCTACTGGCTTCACTACCATTATTATCCCTTATACGAAGATGAAGATTGCTAATTTGCCCACTCTACTGGATAATTCGTAACCGATCATTGTTTTAACTAGTAATAACATGCGATTCTTATGGCTTTATAATTTAAGTGCAGTAGGACTTCGATCCATAGGTCTCGTCGCAAAATTTTTATTGGTGTTATGTTTAGTACGCTATTTCCAGCCGAGTGAACTTGGATTATACGGAATTATGACGGCTATGGTAGCCTATGCCTTGTTTTTTTTGGGTATGGAATTTTACAATTATACATCAAGATTACTGGTTGATGCGACACCCACCGCACAAGCACTTATCATCAGAGACCAATTCGTCTTTTACACAATTGTTTTTTTCTTAATATCTCCATTTTTTTACCTGTTGTTTTATAACAAGACGCTTCCTTCTTCTCTGTGTCTGGTGTTCTTTATTCTTGTCATAGCAGAGCATATTTCAAATGAGTTAATGAAGATACTCACCATCTTGTCACAACCTTACCTCGCCAATGTTGTCTTTTTTATACGCCAAGGTTTGTGGGTGGTCATATTACTGCCCATATACTATTTGTTACCTATCTATCGAACACTAAACTTTGTTTTTATCGCATGGATAACCGGCGCCATAGCTAGCATTATCATTGCGTTCGCAGGCTTGCGCCACCTTCCTTGGCGACAAATTTGGCGAAAGCCGATTCATTGGAAAATCCTCTGGCAGGGGCATAAAATTTCACGCCCTTTTATCGTTACTGCTTTTTGTGCGCTGGGTATGCTTTATATAGAGCGTTTTTTTGTAAATTATTATTGTGGTTTAGACGCCGCTGGAATCTATACCTTCTACGCCAGCCTAAGTTTGGCTTTACATAATTTGGTCAACACAAGTATATCAAAAATGCGTCTGGCTCAATTGTTGACGGCTTGGAAACAAAACAACCGTGAGCAATTCCAATATCAATCCATAAAAATGCTGAAAGAAACAACGTTTTACGTCGTCTTATTTGCAGCACTGAGTCTGTGCTTAATTTCTCCGTTTGTGACGCTGATTAATAAACCTGTCTATTTATCCAATGTATCTATTTTTTATTTTTTACTGTTTGGAGCGGGATGTCGCAGTATAGCTGATGTTCCTCTCTATACACTTTACGCCCAACACAGCGACAGACTATTATTATCAATTAACCTCGCGGCGTTTAGTTTGATGCTCATTGGAAATACCCTGTGGGTTCCACGCTATGGTCTAATTGGTGCGGCGTGTTCATCAGCAGGCGCAAGCTTGGCTTTATTAAGTTATGCATTACTTATCATGGTTCAACGAACGCTGTGGCCAACGCCCAGGGCAAGATCACCAAAATCTTTTAATTAATAGCCATCTATGATCAAATGCAGTCTGATAGAACATTTTGATGCGTTAAGATTATTAAAATTATATTCTTTTTAAAATGACGCTACTTGAAGCTGATCATCTCTGCACAATCTCTGAAAAGAACATATGCTAACAGCTAAGGGATCTCAAACTTAATAACCTACCCAGCTTGAGGCAAAATTCTAACATCCCATTTTGGCAAACTTGAAGAACGCTTAATTTTAGACTGATATTGCCCCATTTCTTTCTTATTAAGCGAAATCCCTTTTTCATACACTTTATCAATTAAACTA